>JBBSPC010000146.1:0-11135 GCA_038259125.1 Chroococcales cyanobacterium
ATCGCGACCAACGGTGCTACCGTCATGAAGGGTCGAATCGCTACGCCATTCTATGCGGTTGTCTGCTCCCAAGTCTCCAGAGCGATTGGCTTCTAAAAAGAGAAAGTTTTTTTGTAGGGCTTCACCATAAGCGAATTTGCCTCGTTGTCCTACAGATTTACCTGGCTCATTGGGAATATTAACGGGAGTACTAGGGGCTGTTGGTTTTGGAGTAGATATTGGGTCAACCAGATTGCTATCGAATTGAGGTGTTAAGGCTTGTTTTCCATTGTCATTAACAATGAAAATAGGCTTGATAGATTGTCCTTGTTTTAAATTCACCTGGTTATTTTGACCGCTAATAGTGTAGCTACCATTGCCGTTATTAATCATGTCTACACCATAAGCAGCAGATATAGTGTAAGGAAGTTTAAAATCTAGTTTCCAATTATTAGTATTAGATTTAGCTTTTAAACCTAGCTCTAATTTGTAGCCACCATTCCAATCTTCAACAATAGCAGGAGAAATGCCAAGTTTTTGAGCAGGCTTTTCGGGGGTAATAGGGGCGGGGTTTGCTGGTTTTTCGGGCATCATGGCACTAGAGCTTATAATCTTGGGAACTAACGCTTGTTTTCCTTGATCGTCAATAATGAAAATAGGCTTGATAGATTCTCCTTTTTTTAAACTTACCTGGTCGTTTTGACCGCTAATAGTGTAGCTACCATTGCCGTTATTAATCATGTCTACGCCATAGGCTGCTTGGATCTTGTAGGGAAGTTTAAAATCTAGTTTCCAATCATTAGCATTAGATGCAGCTTTTAAATCTAGCTCTAATTTGTAGCCACCATTCCAATCTTCTGTTATTTGACCATCAACATTTAAAGCAGCAGTAGATTTACTAGGAGTTGCTGGATTGCTCGCACCATTGTCAAAAATAAATTCGGTTTTGATGGGTTTAGACTTACTTCTATTGCCTTCATCAATAATTAAAATAACTTCGGTTTTATTACCTTTGCTTAAAGATTTATTCCAGCCTGCACCTGAAATATATATGTTCTTTCCTTCTTGTTTTAATTCCGCGCCATAAATTTGATCGATTTTATAACCTTCAGGAAGGGCAATACCCAAGTTCCAATCTTTAGTCGCAACTAAAGCCTCAAAATCTAGAACTACTTTATGGCTACCGCCCCAATCATCTGTAATTGTAGATTTAAGATTAAAAGTGTTTTGATTTACTAATTTTGTGTTCATAGGAATTTTATAAAATTTTTCAGTATTTAAACTTAATTTGATCATCAATATCTGATAAAAGTATTTGAGATATTAATTGGAAATTGACAAAGAGCTTTATTTATTCTTTATTTGCTTACAAAACAACTTTATCTCTGCTTAATATCAAATATGAGTGAGATGAATACTTAAAAACTTGTGATCTTGCTCACAAGTTTTTATTATTAAATGAAGTAGTTAACAACAATTTATTTGGGCAAAAGAAGTTGATTAATTCTGACAACTGGGACAAAAATGAGCAGATCGCCCTCCTAGCCTGATCTTTTCAATAGAAGTACCACAAACGCGACAGGGTTCAGCTTTTCTGCCGTAAACTAAAGCTGCATCACCGTAGTTACCGCTGACTCCCAATAAGTTGAGAAAATCGCTAAAGGTAGTACCGCCTCGATCGATGGAAGTTTGTAAAACCTCAGTAATTGAGTAGTGCAGAAGTTTTATTTGCTTGGTGGTTAAGTTGGCTGCTACTGTATCAGGTCTAATTCCGCTTTTGAATAAAGCTTCATCTGCATAGATATTACCGATACCCGCAACAATAGTTTGATCTAAAAGAAAAGTTTTAATCAGACGGCGACGATTGTTTAATTTCTGAGTCAAGTACTCCAGAGAAAAGTCGTCAGAAAAAGGTTCGGGACCCAATTTCTGTAATCCTGTAATAACTGATGCAATTTCTAGGTGAGGCGGTACATACCAAACTTTACCAAAAGTGCGGGTGTCAACAAAACGTAACTCTTTATTTTGCGCAAACAACAGGCGAATACGAGTATGTTTTTGTAAAACTGAATCTTGCTGTACCCATAGTAGCTGTCCTGTCATACGCAGATGCACCCCAAGCCATCCAGCAGGTTGTGCAGAGCTGTTTTCTAGCTGTGCCAGGAGGTATTTGCCCCGTCTTTGCCAACTTGCGATCGCCATTCCTGTAATTCCCTGCCAAAATTCTTCGATTTCAGCAGGATAAGCCAAAGTCCTGGGTAATAAAACTTCCACTTCTTGAATCGGCTGTTTAACAGTTAATTTATTTAAGCCTCGGCAGACGGTTTCTACTTCTGGGAGTTCTGGCAAAGTGCAAGCTGTTCCTTGATAAAAATGCAGTCAAGAATAGTTTATCAGTCTGAGGAATATTGAGCTTAAATCGCACTTTTATTATCGAGGGAAGTTACTTCTTCAGCAAAACTTTGGAGAGGAGTAAATTCAAACGGACCTGCCACTGATCCCCAGATAAGTTCATCTGTTTCGGGATCTCGTCCTCTGTCATAGCTGATAAGTTTGTTATCAGTAATTTCAAAGCTGTTGTCTAGATAAGTTATTTTGCCTTGACGTTCAACAATACAGGCTTTGCCTGGCTTGATTTCACCTTTGAAACTGCTGCCAGTCCAGGTCACGTCCATATCGCACCCCTCCATTTTCTCAATCAGATTGGTAGTCAAGGTACTTAATAAATCTAGATCGCGTGACGCACCAAAAAATTTCTCTTGTTCTTTTACTTTATAGTTTTCTAGTTCAAGGCGATCGCCTACTACCTTTAATTTAATTACTCGTAAACGATAAGGTTGATTGAGCATAAAGTCGTAAGCCTGCTCTAAAAATAAACTAGTACCATCAAGTAAATTGTCTGGCAAAGGACGCATACAGACGCGGATATGGGCAAAAAATGGTGGATTAGCATAGGCTTGAGCTTGATTACTAAAGTCTGATGCCATCCAGCGGGCAAGAGCGGTTACATTTTGAGAATGAGTCATTTATGTATTATATGTAGTTACTAGAAATTTTGAGCGAGCCATTTTTTCTTATTTTAAAACTTTTAATTATTTCAATTGTTAATTATCTATACCCCCTCGCGATCCCAGGGCAACTGCTGGACAGAATATAAAAAAAACTTATGTTTAATATAAATTTGTCTGTAGTAAAAGCCAAAAGTCAAGAATTGCTTAACTTGTGAATGATTTCAAAAAATAAAATAAACCAATTGCATTTTTTGATACGAAAAACACGTCAATTTATATTTTTATTTGTTAAGGTATGCAAAGTGGTTAGATTACCTAAAAATTACTTTTCAAAGCCTCATAATAATAAAGCAATTGGAGAAAAAACTCATATGCTACTGTCTACTTATTTCAAGCCACTGAACTGATTGTAAATTGAACCCAGAAGTACTAATTTTTAGTACTTAATCCAACAAGCATTTTTGTATATATAAACACTTAAAAATGATATAAAGTACAAAAAGCTTGATTTAAAGGCATAAAAATAGGTACAAATTGATTTTCTGACTAAAAAAAAACAAAGCCTAATTCAAAAAAAGCTTTGCTCTTTACCTACTTGATAATGAATTAACTTACTGAACTATACATAGCCAACTTTAACAAGTTGGTTGATATTGTCCAAAGTATATAGAGAGAATTTAAATGATGAATGTCAAAGGAAAAACAGCTTTAATTACAGGTGCTTCTCGTGGCATTGGTAGAGCGATCGCCTTAGAATTTGCTCACCAAGGAATTAAACATTTACTATTAGTAGCCAGGGATCGCCAAAAACTAGCAGATGTTGCGCAAGAAATAGAAGCAAAGGGTGTAAAAGTTACTACCTTATCTGTAGATTTATCTCAATCATCTGCCATTAATATTGCGATCGCTCAAGCATGGCGCACCCATAGACCAGTTCATTTACTAGTTAACTGTGCAGGAGTAGCTCATCAAGCACCCTTTTTAGAAACAAAACTACCTGAAGTTGAAGAAGAGATTACTACCAACTTGCTGGGTATGATGACCATCACTCGCCTGTTGGCAAAACGTATGGCAAGACAAAAAGAAGGTACGATCGTTAATGTCTCAAGTCTCATGGGGAAAGTAGCAGCCCCTACTATGTCAACTTATTCAGCAACTAAGTTTGCAATTGTTGGTTTTACTCAAGCTTTGCGAAGTGAATTAGCCAGTCATAATATTCAGGTTGTCGCCCTTTTGCCAACCCTAACTGATACTGATATGGCGCGAGGACTCAAGCTATTTCGTTGGGTTATGCCCATGACACCTGAAAAGGTAGCTCAAGCTTTGGTTTCGGGACTATACAATAATTCAGGTGAGATTTTGGTAGGATGGCAAAGTTATCTTGCAACCTGGTGTCAACGCATCTTTCCTCAATTGTTTCAGAGGATTATGATGTTATCTGCACCGAGCGTATAAATATCTGTAACTTTCAGTAATTGAGTAAAGGGCAAAAGAAAGATCCAGATCAAAATGCACAGTCGCTAGGTAGAGGTTCGACAGACCCTAACTTTGAAGCAAATTATGGAGGTAAAGTAACTTCAGCAAAACCAAATTTAACCGATCCCCGTTGTGCCATAGGACTATAACCATCAGTAGACATATGCACTCTGACAATTACTTCTCGATCGGGATCGACTGCTACTATTCCTCCTGTGCGTTCAAAAGGTTGTTCATCTACATGACTGTGTAACAAGACTCGACGGTATAGCAATTTAATGCTGGTTCATTTGAGACTTTAGTAGCTGCCGTCAAAGCTGCTGATTTGGTAGATACTCTTAGAGGTAAGGGTTCATTCACCTTGTTTGCACCCAATGATGATGCATTTGCCAAGCTTCCTGAAGGTACGGTAGATAAATTACTCAAAGATGTTCCCAAACTTAAGAAAATTCTGACTTATCATGTTGTTTCGGGCAAAGTCATGGCAGCGGAAGCAAAACACTGTAGATAGATAACATTAATGGAGTAATAATTGCATTGACCGTTGCAGTTTATTACTCCATTGATTTCAAGTAAAAGTTTTTAAGTAACGACATTAAAAATTTCGCTGACAAGTATTAATATTGTCCAGAATATGAAGCGAAGCTCTAGACTACTAAATTCCTAGATTGTCGATAGGATAAACGATTTCTCGAAGCTTAAATATGTAAACAACTTAGACTAACCGTACAATAGCAATCTGGATGAAAACACAGCGATCGCCCAGAGTCGAACAATTATTTCTCTAGCTGCTAACTAACAGCCACACCATTAATCTGACCAGATTAATGGGTAACCCTCAATATCGTTATACGTAGGAGTTTTTATGTCTTCTTCTTTCAACCAAGGGATCCTCGTTACAGTTATCTGTGAAGCAGTTTTACAAGACCGCTTGATTAAGCTACTTCACTCCTTAAATGTCTCTGGATATACAATTATTCCAGCCCAGGGTGCAGGTAGTCACGGTAGGCGTATGGGAGATATGGCTGGCTATAACACCAATATTGAGGTTAAAACTATCGTTACGCCAGAAACATCCGATCGCTTACTTAAGGATTTACAGGACTTTCCCCAAAATCATGCCTTGATTGCCTTTCGAGTAATAGTAGAAGGTTTATTTGATTGAGAGACAGTGAATTCTTTCCCGTTGGTTAATTGAAAATCTTCTACTTCAAGGACTTAAAGTATCTTGCTTTTATAAAATCACAATCCGTATCAAATATTCGTATTTTAAGCAAGATTTGTTAAAAAATGTTATTGTTTAAACATGAACAAACTAAATATTCCCAATACCATCACTCTTAAAAAAGATCAGATAGCCGCGAATCGTATTAGTGATGGAGGAGAATTAATCCCTGCTGAGATACAAGCAGACGCGAATAAATATTCGAATGAGTCCTTGGAAAATGGCTATACCATCGATGATGAGGGAATCATTAATAACTACGCAACCGAACCCGATACGTCCTTAGCAAACTATCCTTCACCAGAACAACAAAAGCGTTATATTTTCTTGGGAACGGGAGCTGCGTTACTTCTTGCGATCGCGTTACTAATTGCATTCACTGTCAGCTAAAATTAACCAAAGTTAGATATTCCGTTTCAGTTTTAATATATCTAGCTTGCACCTATGCTCTAAATTTCGCCCTATTATTGGCACAGGAGCAAATAATGAATCTATTAACGAACCTATCTTTAAAAGAAGAACTCCAACTCAAAATATTTACCGATCGAGTGCAGCATATGTCTCGCGAACAAGCTCAAGAATTCTTGATTGAGCTACATCGGCAAATGATGATTAAAGACAAAATGTATCAATTTTTTATTAAGCAAGAATGGAACTTAAATTAAGGCAGAGTATTGGAACGAAGACAAAAAGACGTTCCTTGTTCCTGTGTTTGATATCTGTTAAAGCTAAGGCGATCTCATCAATTAAAGGCGCGAGTTGCGATCTAAGACTTACAAATGACCAAGGTACTTTGTCAACAAATAAAGTTCACTTCTCACATTACTAAAGGAAACTTATGGCTATATTTTCTAATTTTATTCCTACTCCCGAACCAATTAAAAATAAGTCGCGCGTTGGTACTCTAAAAAAACGCCTTGATTGGGGCGAACCAGCCTTAACCATTATAGATGCTAGACCTAGAGAACTTTTCAATCTTGCTCATATTGTGGGTTGTATTGCTATGCCGATGGATGAGCCTCCCAATCTCACCCTCGCTAGCCTCGAATTAGAATGACTTTGAGGCTGCTGTTAATCTATTTTATTTGCCCCTAATGGTGCCTTGCAACCACCATTTCAAAAACCAATTATTGGTCGAAAAGCGGTTCTAACCTATATGTGGGAGGAATGTCAGGGACTCAAATTAATGCCAAAACAAGGCACTGTTGAATCAATAGACGAGGGCTATACCTCTATTAAACTTACAGGCAAAGTCCAAACGCCTTGGTTTGGTTCTAGTGTTGGGATGAATATTGCCTGGCGATTTTTACTCGATCCGCAAGACAATATTTTCTTTGTAGCGGTTGACCTACTGGCATCACCAAAAGAACTCCTCAATCTAGTTCGTCAAAAAGTGAATTAGCATTTTAACCGAACTCAAGCATGACTCAAGTCAACGTTCCATCGCCGTAAAATGATGGTCAGATGTGGAAGTGCGCCTTTGTGCGTTGATCGCATTCCACAGTAACAACCTCAAGCCTTGCTATGCCTACCTCGATTAGAAACGTTAGAAAACGAACTTTCATTACACTCATTTAATAAGTATTTAATTTAGGAATCGTTATGGGAGATAAAAAAAGAGGCAACAAAGAAGCCAAAAAGCCCAAAAAGCAATCAGATGGGACTAAAAAGCAAAAGAAAGATCCTAAAAGATATGATGGACCGCCGACTAAATAGTCACTTATTTGTCGAAGTCTAAGAAAAATTCGTAGCGTCAGCGTCGATTGAAATGTTGATCGCTAGGAATATTTGCCGATTATTATTTAAAACTTTGGAAAGTAAAACTTGAAAAAACAATTTTCATTTAGCGATAATCTCATAACACCCGTTATTTTAATAATATTGACCCTATTTATTGGGTTTAATAGCTTTGTCATTCTCAATCCTGGTCAGGCGGGGGTAATCAGCATCTTAGGAAAAGCCAGAGATGGAGTGTTATTGGAGGGAATTCATTTCAAACCACCTTTGGTTTCCGCTGTAGATGTCTACGATCTGACTGTACAAAAATTTGAAGTACCAGCGCAAAGTTCGACTAAAGACCTTCAGAATTTGTCAGCTCGTTTTGCGATCAACTTTCGCCTCGACCCAATCCAGGTAGTGGAAATTCGCCGAAAACAAGGAACATTAGCCAATATTGTCTCTAACATTGTCGCCCCTCAAACTCAAGAATCTTTTAAAATTGCTGCTGCTAGAAGAACAGTAGAAGAAGCGATCACCAAAAGAACCGAACTTAAGCAAGATTTCGATGATGCTCTTAGTGAGCGTTTAGATAAATACGGAATTATTATCCTCGATACTAGTGTAGTCGATTTGGACTTTTCTCCAGAGTTTGCTAAGGCAGTAGAAGAGAAACAAATTGCCGAACAGAGATCTAAAAGAGCTGTTTATGTGGCTCAAGAAGCAGAACAAACGGCGCAAGCTGATATTAACCGTGCTACTGGTAGAGCAGAAGCTCAAAGGTTATTAGCTGAAACCTTGAAAGCAGAAGGTGGTCAACTAGTGTTGCAAAAAGAGGCAATTCAAGCTTGGAGGGAAGGTGGTTCTCAAATGCCTAAAGTTTTGGTAATGGGTGGAAAAGAGCAAGCGGGTATTCCTTTTTTGTTTAATCTTGGCGATGCTCAAAAGTAACGCGCTTTAGTAGTCAAATTATCAATATACAAACAAGGGTGGTAATGATATAGACTAAAATTTAACGTCTAGTGTGAATTAAATCTTAGTAAATCAAGGAAGATTGAAAAGTAAGAACATCAATTCCAAATTGATAGCGCAAAAGAAGCCTTAAAGTATGAGAGGTAATTTTAACTGCTATGTGAGTAGCTAAACCATCGATTTTATTGAGTAATCTTTTGCGATCGCAACCAGTATCGGGACTTTTAACTGTAACGGCAAAAGTATAGTTATTAGCTTCGCCCGTAGCTTTGATATTTGTCACTTGAGCGGTTGAATTATTTTCAGTCATGGCTACAACAGGTTTTGTGGAGACTACTTTAGATTTATTAATGCTCGAACATCCGCCTATAATGATACTTAAAGCTAAAGCTAGAAAAATTTTGCTCACATCAAATACCTGATTACATTAGGGATATAAAAAAAATACGTTAAACATTAATTAATAATTATCTATATAGAATGTTAACCAAATTTTCAGAAGATGGATATTTGCGAACAAGATGATTATGTCATTAAACGATTTTATTAATTGGGCTTTAGGGTTAGATGCTCAACAATTAAATATTTGGCAGATGGGATTGAGGGCAGCAATAATTTACATAGCTGCATTGATTATGGTTAGGCTAGCAGGCGATCGCCGTTTTATTGGCAAATACGCTGCTTTTGATGTAATTCTTAGTATTATTTTTGGTTCTACCTTGAGTCGGGCTATTAATGGTGCTTCTAATTTTTTTGAGACCATTTTTGCTGGATTTGTTTTAGTGGGGATGCATTGGTTATTCTCGACTATCTCTTTTCATTCCACAAAGTTAGAAAGAAAAATAAAAGGAAAGTCACGAGTTTTAATTAAAGATGGTCGGCTTTGCCACAAAGCAATGCAAACTTCTCATATTACCAAACAAGACTTAGAATCTAATTTACGTCTTAAATGTCAGATAGATAGATTAGAGCAGGTAGAAGGTGCTTGTTTAGAAAGGAATGGTGATATTAGTTTTAGTTTAAAAACAGAATTTACAGGCGATCAAGACAATTAACAGTTAGCAACTAACAATGATCTATCGTTATTTTCGATTAATAAGAGATTTGATTGGCAAAGAGAATAATAACAATACAGAGATAATTTCTAAGCGTCCCATCCACATTAAAAAAATTAGCGTTAGCTTACCCAACCAGGGTAAATCGGGATGACTGATGCCAGTAGATAGACCTACACCACTTGTTGCCGAAGCAACTTCAAAAATTACGTCAATTAAATTGTAGGTGGGTAACTTTAAATATTGCAGCACAAAAACACCGATAATTGATATACTCAACCACAAAATAGCCAAAACCGCGGCTGCGTCTACACGGCGATCTGCTTCTTGTTCTTTTAAAAGCTTTCCATCGAGCTTATAACGCATCATTTCGTGGAGTAACAAGGCAATACGTCGAAAACGCCAAACAATAGCTTTAAACAGAATTACCAAACGACTTAGTTTGATTCCTCCTGCTGTTGAACCTGCCGCACCGCCAACTGCCATCGCTAAAGCCATCAGTAATTTTGCCCCCTCATCCCAAGATTTGACTGAAACTTGTATTAAAGCCACAAGTACCCAAAGCCGAAGACCATTGGAATAGAGTATCGATAAAGGCAACATCTCTATTTGCTAAGTGGTGCATACCCCAAAGTAACAAAGTTCCGATTGACAGTAAAATCCATAATGCCTGATGCTGATTATCCGACCAAAAGGCAGACAGTTTACGGTGACGCAAAAACTGATAGTGAACCGAAAAACTAATTGCACCCAAAGTCATAACGACAATAACTGCTAATTTAACTGCAATTCCATAGTCACCGATGCTATTGTCGCGCACGCTAAAACCGCCTGTAGAAATAGCCGTCATGCTATGATTTAGAGCTTCCCACCAAGTCATGCCAACGATACGAAATAAAAAGATACTACCGATGGTGTAAGCCAGATAAATCCACCAGATACGTCTAACTGTCTTACCAACAGTTAAACCAATTCTTTGACTTCTACCCTCGACATTGTAAAGCTGATAGGGTTCGGTAGTTGGTTCGAGCAAAGATATTACCAAAACAATTACCCCTACACCACCTACCCACTCTATGAACGATCGCCACCACTGAAGAGTATGAGGTAATTCACTAGAATTGAATGCCATTGATAGTCCTGTACTGGTAAAGCCAGAAAAAGATTCAAAAATACAGTTCCAAAGATTTTGAAACTGCAAAATAGTCGTAGACAAATCAGGAGCAAGATTGGCAGCGTTAGCCGTCATCCAGATCGGAATTGAGCCAAACAAAGGTACGATAAACCAGCCTAAAGCAGCGGTTGCCATAACGTAGGGAATACGATTGCTAGTTTTAGACTTAGTTTGACGAAATAGTAATTGACCGATCGCAATTGATACAAACCCAGAGGTAAGTAAAGGAACAAGAGCATAGGTTTCATTGGCTAGCAAACACATAGGTATAGAAATTAATGCCATAATTCCAGGTACGTGCAAGAACAAACCAATATCTCGTAAAATGGTTTTCATGCTAAATCTAGATATATAATTGATTAGGGCGATCGCCTTATTCTTTTAAATCTACGCCTGGTGTGAATTAAATTTTAGTAAGCTGAGGAGGATTGAAAAGTCAAAACATCAATCTCAAAATGACGACGCAAGAAAAGCCGCAAAGTATGAGAGGTCATTTTGAGTGCCATATGAGTAGCCAAGCCACCAAC
>JBBSPC010000147.1:0-11101 GCA_038259125.1 Chroococcales cyanobacterium
ATGTAAAAGCTTAGTCAAGAATTTTGAGCGTACACTTGTTCGTTCCAATGCCAAGCTCAAGCTATGTTTTATTCGGCTAATGCTTAAAAGATTGGCTATAGCAACAGTCCCATAAAAAGATCTCAAATGGGTTCTATAGAAAATACTTTATACTGCTCTAACTCGCGCTAAAATTAGGGTTTTTATCCCTATAACTTGATGAATTGAGCCAATTACCTCAACCCATAGTTATCTATAATCTTTGATTTTTTGTTGATTATATTAATTTAAACGCTAATTACTAGCTATGTATTTCTACTGGCTAATTTTGCTAGTAAAGTTGGGAAATATATAAATAATCAGATTTATTAAGTCATAAAAAAGTAATATTATATTTTTTGTCATAAAGAGCAAAATTTACTGGTTATTACATTAACCTAGCAACTTACTTTTTTTAAATATCTATACTTGCTGAATAAAAAAATGAGTAAAACAAAAAATAACGTAGGTTCAAAATCACACAAATCTTTTCACGATATTTTGGACATCTATCTGCTAAAAGTTGTGGCTATTGCAATTGTGGTAACAATCGTTATTTATGGAGTATGTCTTTTATTTCAAAATTCTTACCTTGGTAGCTTATTGTATAAACGCGGTTTTACTCAATACATTGTTGTTTTAATGGCTAACAGTGTAGCAATTTTTATTTCATTTAAATTTGCTAAGGTTCGTTCTGAGTGGAAAAAATTATCTAAGAATTTAATTCCTGAGCATATCAATTTTGAAAATCATAATTCTTACGAGCTTGCTAATCTCGAAAAAAGCTTGTCTCAAGGTAAAAGTTTCGTTGCTATTCGCTGCGGTAGAGCTTTGGCAGCCTATACTAATTCAGGGAATAGAACAACAGTAGCAGAATTTATTTCTGATGACTCCTCATTTTATACTGCTGCTTCTGCATCTTCTTATGTATTACCTCGAATTTTAATCTGGGCTATTCCACTTATGGGTTTTGTGGGGACTGTAGTAGGAATTAGTTCAGCAGTTAATGGATTTTCTAGTTTCTTAGGTAGTGCTGAAGAGATTGAGCAAATAAAGGAGGGAATTGGTTTGGTTACTACTGGTTTAGCGGTTGCTTTTGATACTACCCTTTTGGCGTTATTGCTTAGTGTGTTGGTTATGCTTCCTTTGGTAGCAATAGAACGTTTAGAATCTCAATTGTTGTTAGCAGTTGATATTTATCTTAATGATCACTTACTAGTAAAATTAAAGGACCAAACACAAAATATGGTCGAACCATTAGCTACTGATTCAAGTCAAAAATTTGTCGAAGAAGTAACAAAAATCAAAGCAACGAACACTCAGTTATTAGAGCAAATAGAGTTAACAACTAAAGCTTTAGAAAACCGAGTTAGTATTATAACACAGCTTCAGCAAGGCTTAAATAACAGTCCAGACTCTCTGGGAATATCATCTCAATTAGACAAAGTTTTAGAGCGAGTAAGTGATAATCTTGAACAACTTGAACCCGTTCTTAAAGAATTGAATCTGCCTCGTCGCCTTGTATTAGTTGAAGAAAAAAATAAAAATAGCAAATTATAATGCACGACAGTTCTAACTCTCCTTCACCTGAAATAGAATTATTTCCTTTTTTATCTGTTTTATTCTGTACTATTGGAACTTTAGTTTTAATAATAATTTTGCTAGTTGTTCAAGCATCTGCTGGCAATAAAAAAGTCAATATTATTGCTAAAAATAATAGCTCTATAAATCAAAATAAAATACCTCGCTATATCGAATGTCGAAGTGATGGTGTAATTATCCATCCGACTAAAGAATTTATTTCAATTGACGATATTAATCAAAGTAATTCAGTTTTTGACAAATTTCTCTCTGAAATCAAAGCACAAAAAACAGAGTACCTGATTGTAGCTATTAGACCCGACGGCGTTGAAATATTCAAAGAGGTTAGAGAATTAATCGAGTCTGAGGGGATTGATATCGGTTATGAACCAATAGACCAAGATTGGGAACTTAAAATCAAACAAAAATAAATAATGAAAAAAAGGAAATATTTAAATCAAGTTAATCAAAGTCAAAATTTAGACTCTTTTCTAGATGTTCTCACTAATACAGTAGGTGTATTAGTATTTATCTCTTTATTTGTATATCTTGTAGCTGCTCAGGCTACCACAACAATCAAAACTCCTATAGTTACTAAGAGTGATAAAAAAGCTCGTTTCTTCGAGGTTCGAGATCAAAGAGTTAATTATCTTTATGACGAAGAAGTTGATAGTCAACTTGAAAAGTTAGCTTCTTCCTTACCTACTTGTTATGAGCCTGAAATTCCCGATTATATCGACCCTAGTTTATATCATTATTATTTAAATCAAATTGATGACTATCGCATTTGTAGAAATAAGATTCTGGATGCATTAAAAAATTTTCAAACTACCAACAAATATTATAACGTTAGACTAATTGATGATTCTCTAGTCTACGAACCAAAAGATTCAGTTAAAGGTGAAACTTTAAACGAATTGAATAAAAGCAATTCAGAATTTCAAACAATTCTCAAAGACATAAATCCTGAAACTGAATTTCTGGCATTTATTGTCAAAGCAGATAGTTACGAAGCTTTTCGAGCAGCTAGACAGGAAGCTTGGGATAAAGGTTTTGATGTAGGCTGGGAACCCCAAACAATCGATACAGAACTAACATTTCAGATATTTAATTCGGGTGGTAGAACGATAAATATCCAGTAAAGACTCTACAATAGTTCGGACAGTTTTTGAACAAAGCTTGGAAAGCCTAATTTATCGTTAGTTATCTGAGTTAAAAATAAGGTTCAAATACCTATTATTTCGTTACCGATTAAATTTTGTCCGAACCATTGGACTCTAGCTAGTTGAATTTACAGACAAAATCAATCAGATAATCTCTGACATCTTGAACTTTTAGAGTCTTGGTCTGCGATCACTTTTCATGGCTCAGGCTTTCGGACATTTAAAGAATTTTATACTTTGCAGGTTTTGTCTCACTGGAAAAAAGCCTTTCCCGATTTAGTAAGTTAAGCTACTGTGCATTTAAACTGCATATTGTTGAATTAGGAAACAAACCATCAAACCTTCTCCCCGTATCGCAGCTATATCTCAAGATTTATTTAAAAAGCTATACGAGCAAAGATTACAGCTTATCACTCAATATAAAAAGAACATGAAACAAAAGCTAGTTAAGTTAATCGACAAAATTCTCTTGGGTAAAAGAGCTTTAATTGAAACCGTTAACGACCAACTTAAAAGCATATCTCAGATAGAACATTCTAGGCATCAAAGTATCTGGAATCTTCTAGTCAATTTAATCTTTGGATTAATTGCATACTCTTATTTACCTCAAAAACCTTCTCTCGCTCTTGAACCAAAAGCTTTATCTGCTCTACCTCCTGCTGTTTTATAAGCTTGTCGAACTCACGTTGATAAAGATTATAGGGCGATCGCCTTAGAGCGATTGCCCTACAAATATTCAGCTTAGATAGCTGAGGTGAGGAGAATAATTAAGACCTGAAGTAATATATTTATTTATTAATTTGTAGCTATTGTTTCTGCATCAACATCAACAACGTTAGTTTCGCTACCTGCATTGTCAGTTGCTACATTATTCTTTTCTTGGCGATTTTGCAGTTTAGCAATAGCCATTTGCGATAACTCTGTAAATAGCAAACCGGCTAACATCACGTCATCAATTTGTCCGACAATCGGAAAAATATCGGGGATGATATCAATAGGACTAACAAGATAGATTGCTGTTCCAAGCATTACCCACCAACGATACTTTGGATGGCGAATTGCGCTGCGATACCATTCATATAGAGAAGAGAGGGAAAAATTCATCTTTGTTTTTGTGTCCTCGATTAAGTTGTTTTTATTATGACACGTCTTAGTTGCTAGCTTAGTGTGGATAACCTCATCCAGGTAATTCGGTAAGTACTATATTTTAGCAGTTAATTATGATAAAGCACTTATGGTATTCCAGGGAATTTGATGCTTTTTAGTGCTATTTGACCAAAAACCGTTAATTAAACCATGCAAAACCCAGATTCTAAACTTGTTTTTAATTGTTTTTTGTAGATATTTTGTAAATAAATAAACAGAAAAACTAATTATTAATATTTTAAACAAAATATGTATTGGTAAATAAACCCACAGATAGATGCTAAACAAAAATAAAGTTATCAACCATAAACTTTTTAATAGCCTTGCAAGGGAATTATTAACTTTTAAAGGTAGTTGAGATAGTATTTGGAGAATCAACCAATGATGAGCATTAATAACCCTAGGTAATAATTGAGGGCTTTGCCACAAATCTTGCTGAACTTGTTGGGAGATTTGTCCTTCTGAATTAATGATGCTCCGAACTACTTTTTTTGACTGGCTATGAGAGAATAAATAACTACTGGTAAAAATTAAAGGCGATCGCTCTAAAGATATTAATTTTGATAGATGTCCTTCGTGAAAATTTAATTGTTCTGCTGACAAATAATTTAGCAGGACGTAATAGCGTAAATCAGCAAGATTACTAGGAGAAAGAGTAAATTTATAGTTATTCTCTTTTGCTTGTTCTATTTGACTCAGAATCTCTAGATCGAGGCGAAAAACAATCTGACGCGGAATAGTTAATTTGCGATTAATTTTAGCTCGATCTATTTGAATACAAGAATTGAGAATATTACTATCGACTGTTGGCTGTGGATTTTTCACTAAGTTTTTTAGCGTTGCAGATTTAAAATGTAGATCAAAATAACGAGAGCATAAATTTAATTAAACCTCGCCATTGTTGTTCTCCTGCGGTAATAGATTGTTCGTGCAGTTGTAACAATAAATCGAGATCGCTTCGTTCTAAAATAGACTGAGCATAGCGATTCACAATTTTGCCATCTAATTGTAAAGATGTCTGAGCATAGGTAGTGTCAGAAATATTGTCAGAACCTAATGAATTGTGTAAAATGCGATCGCGCCGATCCAAAGCAACTTTTCTTTTGCCTAACTGCTGCAAAATATTGACAAAAGAGCGATCGCGCAGCAGCTTATTTACCCCAGACATATTTTGCTGACGACTATGGGGAATAGGTTCGGGCAATCTAGTCGGGATAGTTTCCCACTCGGAGTTATTCTGGCTGAGAACTGGCAAATCTCGTTTAATTTCAGATACTAGGGTGCGATTGTATAAAGTCGATTTAGGATCGATTACTTGTAAACAATATGCTAGTTCCAACTGACGACGTAATTGCAAATAGCGATTGTCTAGAGATAAATCAATTGCCGAGCGTTCTAAATAAGAACGAGAAAGATAATATATGCCTTGATAAACTTCCCAAGGAATAAACATCTCGTCAACAATTTCCTCGACTATAACAGTGCTAATTTCTACGGCAGTAATACTATCGAGCAAATTATGATTCATTAATTAACTTCGCCTAATCGTGTGAATTAAAGAAGTTTAATTTACTTCTTACTTCTTACTTTTCTAATGTTGCTCCTCTGGAGATTCCGAAGAATTAGCTTCTCCTTCCCAATTTTGCCAATTTTGAGCAGCTTCGCGGATATTAAGAGACTTTAGATCGAATACTTCGGACTTTACTTTCTTATCATCAGCTTCTTCTTCTAGCCAATCACTCCAATCACCTTGTCCTGGCTGAGGATTTTCTTCTGACCAATCATTATCATCATCAAGATCGGCTAAAGACAATAAATCGTCTACCAGAGCGTCATCTTCTTCTCCTGGAACAAAAGAAGGCAGGTGAGGCTCTGGATTATTGGTTTTTATCTCTATATTAGAACTTGATGAAACTACCTCGGTTTTGTTATTAGTTTCTCCTGCGGCGATCGCTTCTGGAGTTTTGTTGGCAGATAGTTGATTTGTCTCACGCCTTGCGGGTAGAGGTTCTCTAGCTACATCGGCAGCAATGTCAACCCAATCAAAATCTTCAGAAGTCTGTTGTTGAAAAGTGGACATCAACTGGAACATCTTTTGCAGACTGATTAAATTGTGTTGAATCGTCTGATGTCCCTGAGTTACTTGTTCAATATGAAACTGTTTAATTTCCGAATAGCGATCGCCAGTTAGCTTTTCGCCAATTTCATTCTCGACTTTGCCTTCAATTAAACTGATGTGGGTGCGTAAACTATTATCTCCCTGAGACTGATTACTATCTACTTGATGCTGATTGCCTTCGGAGGTAATAATTTTAGTAGTAATATTTAATTCAGGTGCATTACTCATAGCAACTAGGAAAGCTTCCTGAATATTGCCTGCTCGGATTGCCTGTTTAAAATCTTCGCTAGATGTCATAAGTTTCAAGCTTAAATAAAGAACAACTATTCAATTGAGCTAGCAGTATAGACTTGATTATTCATTTATTCAAACAACTTGGGCTTACAAGACGACGCATTTCTTCTAAGCTAGCCAAATTTTTGTTTAAGAAGCCCTGTCTTTGTTTTACTTGCTCAATATGCCATCGTTTTAATTCCCTATAGGCAGGATTGTCAATCAATTTAAGATCGACTTCATGTTCTACCGTGCCATTTAATAAGTTGATTTGTGTCGCAAATCTCTGTGCTGATGGGGATTGAGTAACTCGATCTAGATCGTTTTCAATGCAGGTAGTAACGTTTATTTCTACCGTCTTACTCATCGCTATAGTCAAAGCTGCAAAAATTTCTTGAGCCTGAATCTTGCCTTGCACTTTTTAAACTCCCAAATACCAGTATTAGCAGTCGATCACTACCAAAAGTTGGTGATATTGTAGCCTAAGTTTTCTAACATTTGATGTAATAAGGGAAGGCTTAAGCCAATGACGTTGCTATGGCAGCCTTTAATTTTCTCCACAAACATACCTCCTTTTCCCTCTAAAGCAAAGCTACCAGCACATTTTAGAGGTTCACCCGTAGCAACATAAGCCTCAATAATGCGATCGCTGATATTAGCAAAATAAACCTGAGTAATACCGCAGCGAATTATTTGTCTTTGTTGATTAAGGTCAACCAAAGCATGACCTGTATAGATCTTACCCATTCTACCGCGCATTTCTTGCCAGCGAGCGATCGCCTGCTGCGTTGAGTCAGGTTTACCATAGATGCGATTATTAATTGTTAAAACAGAGTCACAACCCAAAACTAAAGCATCACTAAATTGAGGCGCAACGGTTTCCGCTTTGTATTTAGCTAAAGTTGTGACCAATTCAGCAGGATCTTCAATTTGCACCCGATCTTCATCAAAATCGCTTTTACATACCAGAGGCGCTATTCCTACCATCCGCAGCAGCTTCAAACGCGCCGTAGAAGCAGAAGCCAAAACAAAACGAGGAGATTTATTCATGTCCATAAGCTGTCGATGCACTTAAATTGCATATTGTACGCTTAATGTGAATTAGCGGTGAGACCCCGCGTCGCCGTCAGGCGCAAGGGAATGCTCACCAAGACAGCTTCGTTCTAATATACTACGTCTGACGTAAATTAACTTTTTTTCTCATGTCACTAAAAACCCTTATTTGTTAGTGAATAGAAAGATTTTCCTTTAGAAATAGATAAATTCAACTATTTATACGGATGATGAGACTCTAGTTAATTAGGCAAAAAATTAAGGTTAATGTTTACGGAAGGGGTTTGGGGAGGGTCGTCACGTCCCCAACAGGGGGTCTGGGGGAAAGTTCCCCCAGGAATAAATTACGGTTCTCACCGATAAATTTCAAAGTTAATATTACTTATAAACACTATCCATTATTAAGGCTGGTTGCTCCGTCATGAACTGTTTTCACCCACTTTAATCTTTTAGGACGAATAGACATTCTCGCAGTAATACTGAGCATGACAATTTGCCAGTGAGCCATATAGATTAAGCCTCTGATAGACTGCCCAACAATATTTAACAGTACGGACAAAGTTAAAGCTTTGTTTTCGGCAACATGAACACGCACTAAGCCTTTAAACATACCGATAAAACCCCAAGCAAACAAGAGAATGGTTATCGGACTAAGAAGAGGTAAGCGGTGACGAGCGATCGCCAAAATTCCATCAGGGACATTGGCAGCAGGAAGAATGTATTGCAACAGCATCCAGCATAGTAGATCGATTCTTTTGCCAAAGCCCATGGGTTTACTAAAGATATAACGCCAATAATCGAGATAGCGTTGATAGCCTCCTTCTGCCCAGCGATTGCGCTGATGCCAAAGCGAGCTAGCTTTGGTTACTCCTTCTTCTAACACCGCAGGAATTAATAAAAAATCGATGCGCCAATTATCTAGATGCAGACGAATAGTTAGATCGAGATCGTCGGTAATGGTTTCCTCATTCCAGCCACCACAGCTATTTAAAGCAACACGACTAACAAACTGACCATTGCCCCGCAACTCGCCGATACCATCCACAGCAATACGCTGTTGTTGGACATAGCTATCTAATGCCATCTCTGCTGCTTGTCCCTTTGTCCAAAAGTTTTCTGACTTATTGGCGATCGCTTTTCGCACTTGCACTGCCCCTGTGTCTTGACAGTTAAATAGAGGTACAACTCTTTTTAGTAAATCTGGACTTACCTTGGCATCAGCGTCAAAAACCCCAATAATATCGCCGAAGGTTTGAGGTACTACCTGATTTAATGCCCCAGATTTTCCGCCACCTGCATTAGCTGCTCGATGAACTACTCTTAATTGGGAATATTCTAGAGCTAATTTATCTAAAATAATTGGCGTATTGTCGGTACTGCGATCGTCTATTGCCCAAACTTCGTATTTATCGGTAGGGTAATCTAGACTACAAAGCATGGCTACCAGATTACTAATTACCGTCTCTTCGTTTTTGGCTGCTACTAAAAGAGAAACTTTGGGGATAGATTCTGAGTCATCTAGACCTAAGGGTAGAGGGGTATTTTCAGGTCGAGTAAATAAGTAGCGTAATATTTGGATTCCTACCAAAATAACTATAGCCAAAACGACCCATTTTCCCCAACTTACAAAATGCAGAGAAATAGTAACTATCCAGATTACCATTAACAAAAAAGCTGCTTTTTGCCTGCGTCCCGCTAGACCTTGAAAGAAATCTTCTCTAAATTCTGCTTCGGCTGCTTCTGAGTCGGCTAATTCGCTTAGGAGAGAGTTAATGGGGTCGGATTCGAGGTCGGATTCCTTTTTTCGCCAATAATTCTCTGCCATAGTTGTTACTTTTGCTCGCTGCTTGTATTTAAAGCGATTATGGCTGTTGTCATGTCAGCTTAATATAATCGCACTGGCTCAATTGTAACCAAAAATGTAAACTTTCTTAGCTAAAATTTAATATATGCTTGATATGAATTGGCGACCTTCAGAATTATTGGTTTTTAGCTACTACGTATAGAGCAAAATTAAATTATTTAAATGATGAACAGTTTGGCTACAGGATTAGCGATCGCTTTAAGTTCGGTACTATGGGTAGAGTTCGTTAGAGATTTTTATCATGTTTTGTCCCATCTCTGGCAGCCTTTATATCGTCTCCATATCTGGCATCATAAAGTTTTTCGCCCCGATCTCTCTGTGGTTAGCGACACCATTTATCGTCAAGCGCATTGGTACAATGATGTGCCTGAATCTTTAGTGATGCTGCTGTTGAGTATTTTGCCCTGGAGTCTAGTTTCTGCTTGGGATCTTGCTCCTCAATGGACAGCCTGTGCTGGCTCTTTATATACCCTGAGCTTTTTAATAGGGGCGATCGCTCGTGGGTTAGGTATTCCCTTTGTAGATGAGCTTACAGACATTACCCATCGTCCAGGAGAATTTACTAGTTTACCTTCTCGCTGGCTAGTAAATCGTCCTTACCATTGGCGACATCATTTTGATAACCAGGATGCCTATTTTTCTGGCACTTTAACCCTTGTAGATAAACTGCTAGGGACAGCACTGTCGCTTAAAAATAAGCGGATAGCGGTTACTGGTGCATCGGGTACTTTAGGCAAGGCTTTGTTAACCCAGCTACATTTAGCAGGAGCAAAAGTTACTGCTCTTACTTCATCTAATACTGACATTACTTTAAATGTCTCAGGGGAAGATGTAGCGATCAAAACCGTGGCTTGGCAAATTGGCAAAGAAGCAGAATTACTAACCCTCTTAGAGCAAATCGATATTTTAATTATTAATCATGGGGTGAATGTTAACGCTCAAAGAGACGAAGCTGCGATCGCCAAATCCTATGAAGTTAACACTTTTTCTACTCTACGATTGATGGAGCTATTTTTTCAGACAGTTAAAAGCGATCGCGACACGGTCAGAAAAGAAGTGTGGGTAAACACCTCAGAAGCAGAAGTAAACCCAGCCTTTAGTCCCTTATATGAGCTAAGTAAAAGAGCCACAGGAGATCTTGTAACCATGCGTCGCTTAGATGCTCCCTGTGTAGTGCGTAAACTCATTTTAGGCCCGTTTAAAAGTCAGCTAAACCCTGTAGGTATCATGTCTGCTAATTGGGTAGCCAAACAAATTGTCAACTTGGCACGTAGAGATATTCGCAATATAATCGTGACCATTAATCCTCTTACTTTTATCCTTTTTCCTATCAAAGAATTTTGGGTTGCTAATTACTTTCGATTTTTTACAGCCACCACAACCAAAGTTGCTCAAAAGCTAAAGGCTAAAGGCTAATATCAGGTTCGATTGAACAGTTAAATGTTTTGATTTAGGGGTAAGCGTGACTTGGGGACTTATTGAGCAGTTGCGCTACGACAGTTAACAAACCATTAACAAAACAAGAAAGGAATAAGCACAAGCGGCTTGAGAAGGTGGTAAGCGAGCGCTAATTATGGGTTCATCATCAGCAATTTCCTCTTCGCCACCTAAAGTGAGCATCCAGAGCATAGCAACAGCGCGGGAAGCAAAGCTTCCCCAGTCGTCGTCTGACGACGATCTGAGCCGAAGGCTCTGCGCTAACCAATGGCGTTCGGCTCTGTCTGGTTGTCTCAAACGAGTCTTATGCCATTGCCAACTCTGAAACGTTAAACTCAGATCTTGCACCTCATCAGACAAAAATCAAAATCCCGCTCATGTAACCAGGGTATAACTGTCTCTAACTGATTTAAAAGAGACAAAAGCAAAATATGAGGTAGAAGTAAA
>JBBSPC010000148.1:0-10853 GCA_038259125.1 Chroococcales cyanobacterium
CACTCAAAATGACCTCTCATACTTTGCGGCTTTTCTTGCGTCGTCATTTTGAGATTGATGTTTTGACTTTTCAATCCTCCTCAGCTTACTAAAATTTAATTCACACCAGGCGTTTATTACCTATTTTTATAACACCTTATTGTCCCCTATTTAGATGCAAACCGCTGTAGGATAAAAAGGGGAAATTAAAGGGTATGGGAAGTGAGAACTATTAGGCAATTTAGCACTTGAAATAAAATAAACAACTAATTAGGAAAAATCTTTGTTGAGAACTATCCAATTTTATGAGCTACGCCACTAAACCACTTTCCAATCGTATTGCAGTTGTCTTTGATTTTGATGAAACTTTAATTCCAGATGATAGCTTTAAAGCTCTGTTAAGGGATTGCCAGCTTGATGTTGAAGCCTTTGAACGCGATCGCGTCAATCCTTTGATCGAGCAAGGATGGCATAAGTATTTAGCTAGAACTTATTGTTTGGTTCAAGAATCACGACATAGAGAGGGCAAGGACAAAATTACTTACGAGCGATTGACTAATTTGGGTCAAAAACTGCACTTGATTGAAGGGGTATCGGCAATGTTCGAGTGCTTAGTAAAGCGAGCTAAAGAAATAGTTCCAGATATAGATGTAGAATTTTATTTGATTAGCGGTGGTTTTGTCGATATTGCTCGTAATACCCCTATTGCCCAACATTTCTCCCAAATATGGGGTTGCGAACTGGCTTATAATGACCAAGGAGAAATTGAATTTCTCAAACAGCTAATGAGCCATACGGAAAAAACTCATTATTTATATTATCTTTCTATAGGTATCGAGCGAGAAGACGAGCAAGATTTAATGTACGACTACCGTGATGTGCCGATTGAAAAACTACACGTTCCTCTCAGTCAAGTAATCTACGTCGGCGACGGTACGTCTGATATTCCCTGCTTTACTGTTATCAATCAATACGGAGGAATTGCACTTGGTGTTTTTCAGGATAGCTCGACTGCTCAGAAGTGGGACCATCGTGAGCAAGTGACTAATAGCCAGCAAATAAATAATCTAGTACCAGCCAGCTACGATCGAGATTCCGAACTAATGCAATCTCTAATTTTAGGTATCGAATGTATTGGCAAACAAATCGCTTTGCTTCAACTTAGTATTGGAGAATAAGCCAGAAATAAGGCTCGAATTAGTGTTCACAATTGCCTTGGACTTTTATTACTTATTTTTTTGCTTCTACACTGATGCAATTACGTTACAGTTTTAGCTCAAAATAGCAGAATCATAGGTAGTCTGAAAAAACTGATGTTATAAAGTAGGAAGTCATCTAGACTTCAGAGCATAACGGTTAACATTAACAATTATTATTCTTATCTATGTCTACTATTGAACAGATTAAACCTGCTGGTCAGGCTGATGTAATTATTTATGTACCTTATTATCCTAAAAATAAACATAGTTGGCTGCCTCATGCGATCGCTTTATACCGTGAAGCATCTCTAGAAGGAGAAAGGCAGGTCGAAGGTGCAGAAAGTATTCCTTTTGTAGCTACTTGGTATGTATCTAAATTACCATCAGAGTTAACTCGTTGTCGTTTACAGTTTGATGGACAGGCAGAATTGAGTTATGAAGTAACATTGTCTAACTCAGAGTTTATTGATTACCTAATTGATGTCATCATGAACTTTAAGCGTTCTAACACAACAGATTTTCCTAGGGATTTTTATCGAAAACTATTGCGCTTTGAATAGACGATAAATCACTGGGCTTATATGCTGCTTGCAAGCAACATATAAGCCCACTACAATAGATAATATCAACAATGGAGTGAGGGCGTGGCTACATCTGCTAAACATCTTCTAATAGCCTCAACAGAGGCTCACAGCGGTAAATCGGCAACCATATTGGGTTTAAGCCGATTATCTTTAGAAAGAGAAATATCTATTGGTTATGGACAACCTTTGGCAACCAATCTGCAAAAAAATTCTCAGAATGAAGATGATAGAGATGTTAATTTTCTAGCAGCTACTTTAGGATTATCAGCTAAGCAAATTAAGCCACCTTTATTAAGGTTGGATCATCAGACAATTAGTCAGCGTCTTCAAGGCAAAGATGATCGAGACTATACTCAAGCTCTACAAGAGTATATCAAACAAATTGGAGGTGATTTGGTTCTACTAGAAGGTTCTAGTAATCTCTGGGAAGGCAGTATTTTTAATCTGTCAGTGCCAGAAATTGCCGAATCAATAGATGCTGAAATCCTTTTAGTAGCTCCTTATCATCCTCTACTTTCAGTTGGTAGCCTATTAGCAGCGAAAAAGTTTTTGGGCGATCGCCTTTTAGGAGTTGTTTTAAATGATATTTCCCTCGCAGAATTAGCCAACGCCAAGGATACTGTAAAGCCTTATTTGGAAGCTCAAAATATTCCTGTTTTGGGCATGATTCCCCAGGATCGTATTTTAAACAGTATTAGCGTTAGAGAAATAGCCACAAGACTAGATGCCAAGGTTTTGTGTTGTCCTGAGCATTTAGACTGGATGGTAGAAAGCTTGATCATTGGGGCAATGAACGTCAACTCAGCTTTAGGTTACTTCCGCCAGAGAGAAAATATGGCTGTAGTTACGGGTGGCGATCGCGCTGAGTTACAAATGGCAGCTTTAGAGACTTCTACTCACTGTCTGATTTTAACTGGACGCTTTCCTCCCAAAGAATTAATTATTGAGCGTGCAGAAAGTCTAGACATTCCCATTCTCTCAGTAGACACGGATACCTTAACTACTGTAGAAGTGGTTGATGGTGCTTTCGGCAAAGTTTCAATCCATGAACCTATTAAAGTAGAACAAATTCAAAAGCTGATGGCGCAACACTTTGATATTGACAGGCTGATGCAGCAACTTGGACTAGAAGTAGTAAAATCAGTTTAGTTAAGTGAAATCAGTTTAGTTATAAACTATAAAATAGATTTAAAATTTAGGATTAGATTTTCCATGACAATGAAATTTAAAGTACCAAGCATGGTTTGTGCTGGTTGCATAGATACGATAAAAGAAGCAATTATTACTGAGGAACCAAAGGCTAAAGTTGAGATAGATTTAGACTCAAAACAGGTGAAAGTAGACACGGAGGCTTCAGAGGAATCTATCAGGCAAATTATTACCGCAGTAGGACATACTGTTGAGGAATAAAGGACAAAGGCTTTAGCCGCATATAGGGATGAGGAAAAAAAAGTTCTCATCCCTGTCATCTCCATAGTTTTTATTTGATGGGCAAAGCCGAAAAACTATCAACTTTGGCAAGCTGATAATCTGGGATACAGTTATGCTCCATATAAAAGCGATATTCATCACAGGCGCGATCGCATTGTTCTGTAGTCCAGCCACAGTGTTTTTGTAATGTGGCTGTAATTGCAGGTAATAAATTCATGCCGTAATGACCATTTATTGCCAAGGTGGTACGACGACGCAAAATATCTACTAAAGTATGGGCGAATTCTCTTTCTACAGCGTAAACTATCTGAGCCTTAATATCTAAGACATTGGGACTCAAAGACTCACATAAATCAGCATTGTCTTTGGTCAAAGCCAATACTTCCAAAGCTCTAGCACCATAAATTGAAAATAAATGATAAATAGTATTAGCTGTCAAAGTTGAGTCATATTCTATAATTGCCTGTTCAACCCGTGGATCGCTAGGCAATATACAGCCAGGCAGAGGCAGAGAATCAGTTTGACAAGGCTTTGGCGATCGCTTTGTGCGTTTAAGAATGTCATCTACCATTTCTTCACCGACGTTGCGATAGGTTGTTAGCTTCCCGCCAATTAGGGTAAGCAAGTTGTTAACGCCTTCTTTTTTGTGATCGAAAATAATATGTTTACGGGTAATGCTACCTGGTTTTTTGCCTTCAGCGTTAGGTAAAGGACGGACTCCAGAATAAGTGAACTTGATATCATCTCGTCCTAAATTAGCGGTAGGAACAATGTTATTAGTTTCTCTCAATAAGTAATCAATCTCTTCATCATTGGCTTTAATATTTTCGATGTCCTCTTTGTAAGCTATATCGGTAGTACCAATCAAATACATACCCAACCAAGGAACAATAAAGAAAGGGCGACCATCTGATTTTGCTTCAACATAAAGGGTAGAACCTGGCGCACCAGGAAAGGGATCTACAACAATATGACTTCCTTTTGTACCGCCATTCTTTTTAGTATTACCAATTGGCTTTTTATTTCCTTCTTGACTACCCAATTGACATACGCGATCTATCCAAGGACCTGCGGTGTTGATTACCATTGCCTTTGCACTACCTGAGATGGTAAAACTTTCTCCCGTCAGCTTATCTTTACAAACAACATCGGTGATACGGGAGTTTTTAAGTGGAAGCTCGGTAACTTCAACATAGTTGAGCATCGTCGCCCCTGCATTCTGAGCCGAGATAATATTTTCCAAGCAAAGACGCTCTGCTAAAGTGACTTGTCCATCATAATATTGTGAACCACCTGCTAAATCATCATCATCAAGGGAGCGAAATAGCTGTTTAAACTTGGCTTTAGATAGCATTCGATGAACAGGCAAAGTCTTATCAAAGCTAAAAACATCGTAAAGAATCATTCCTGCCCAAATTTTCCAATAAGGACGAGAGCGATCGCGATAAATAGGTATAGTTAACTGAAGAGGAGTCACTAAATGAGGGGCGGTACGCAGCAACACCTCTCTTTCTTTTAAAGATTCTCTAACCAAGGGAAATTCAAAATACTCTAGATAGCGTAAGCCACCGTGAATCAAGCGGGTAGACCAGCTAGAACTACCGCTAGCAAAATCATTCTTCTCCACCAGGATGGTTTTTAAACCCCGCAAAGCTGCATCTCTTGCCACACCTGCGCCATTGATTCCGCCACCAATAATAATTACGTCGTAGTCTGTTTGTTGAATTTGAGCAAAATCTCGCATAAAGCAGGTTCTATATAGTTCAATATTGTTAATCGATCACTTATAACTTAACTAAATTAGAAATCAAATTCTATACGTCTGGTGTAAATTAGCTTCGTTTAAATTCATTTTTTTAAGCTATCAGCTGCACGTTACATAAAAGGGCATAGCCTTAATATTGCTATACCCTTGAATTAAATTAATAATTTTATGACTATGCTGCTACTTTTTCGTGCTTAAGCTCTTTAAATTTACCTAGCAGACGATCTGCCCAGTATTTTACGTCGTAAGTGGTTACGGTTTTGTACATCTTGGTCATCTGCGCTTTCTGTTCCTCTGGGGACATACTTAAAGCTTTTTCGATCGCTCGATCCATGCCCGCCAGAGAATAAGGATTGGTTAAAATGGCTTCAGGTAATTCTACTGCTGCACCGACAAATTCAGAGAGAACCAAAACACCATCTTCGCCACCATGAGCGACAATATATTCTTTCGCTACTAGGTTTAGACCGTCTCGTAGAGGAGTTGTCCAACAAATATCGGCAGCCTTATAATAGGCAATTAAATGAGGTATAGGTATAGGCTGAGTAAATAAGCGAATCGGCATCCAATCTAATGTACCGTAGCGACCGTTAATTTGACCTACTAGCTGCTCGATTGTGCTTTGAGCCGTTTTATAAACGCGCATTCCTGGGGCAGATTCTACACAGGTCATCACAAAGCTTAGTTTTTTGTGCAAATCGGGACGACGCTCTAATAAACGACCATAGGCAGCTAATTTTTCTTCATTCCCTTTAACATAATCAACCCGCCCAGCAGCAATAATTAATTTCTTACCTGCTAATTCTTCGTTGATTTGGTAGAGTCGATTTTTGGTTTCTGTCTTATCCAAAACATTTTTAATATGTTTAGGGTCTGTACCTACAGGGAAAGCATCGATATTAACAATTTGCCCTTTGTAGCTTAATTGCGTAGTCATTTCAGGTTCAGCCAAAGCCGTACCTACAGGAGTCATGTGTCCATTTACGGCTTCTTGCTTAAGGATCTTAACAGGCTTGAGACTACGAACTACGTTAACAAAGTTTTCTGAATAACGAGGAATATGAAAGCCAACAATATCACAGCAAAGTAAACTTTCGGCGATCGCATCACGCCACGGTAAAATATTAAAGACATCCACCGAAGGAAAAGGGGTATGATGGAAAAAGGCAATCCGAGCATCGGGCTTTAGTTCTCGAATATACTGGGGTGCCATCCAAAGATTGTAGTCATGAATCCAGATCAAAGCATCGTCGGCAGCTTCTTCGCAAGCAGCTTCAGCAAAGAGGCGATTGATATTTTTGAAGTTTTCCCATTCAGCCGTCTCGGAAGTAAAATGATAGGGAAAAGAATGCAAAATTGGCCAAAAAGCCTCTTTAGAGGTGATGTGATAAAACTGTTTAACCTGCTCTTCATCTAAAGGGATGCGTCGCACATTATAATTAGCTTCCCCTTCAATATTGACTCGCTCTTCAAAGCTATCTTTTTGCTCTTCGTTTATTTCTTTCCAAGCAATCCATGTTCCTTGGTTGACATCAGCAAAGAAACTTTTGAGGGTGGGAACAATGCCGTTGGGGCTTTTCTTAGGAACATAATGAATTTTGCCATCTTCTATTACTTCGTCATGAGGTTCGCGATGATAGAGAATAACTAAAGATGATTTCATAATTTTGGTAGTTAATCTACGGTGTAAAAGGACAATGAATTGATAAGATAAAATGAAAGCCAAATTATCTATGCTATTTGATTTCTGACTCCTGACAACTTTTCTATTGGTAATAGTTTTTAGATTTAATACCTAAAAAATAGCTGTTTTTCCTTGAGCTAACAAAATCTTGTGGTCGTTCTATTTACCCGATAAATTAAGTTTCTCCTATGAGACTTATACAATTAAATCCTACACTAAATTCTGTCTTTAACCCAAATCTACCAACATACAGCAAATTTAGAAAATTTCTCGATAATCTCTGCTATCCAAATTTAAAGAAGTCTAAAAACTTAGAGCAAACGGTTGCCGTGTTTTCTTCTATACCTCAGAATAAGTTAAGGAAAGTAAATTATCTATAGACCAGAGAAAATTGCGTGAAAGTAGAAGTAAATACATCGATTAGATTAGTCCCCGAAGCTACTGGAAAATTATTAGCTTGGGCATCAGGTTTAGAAAGTTCAACCAATACTTATCTAGAACAAACCAAAGCCCTATCCCGCAAATTGGGGGCGTATTATCGAGCCGATGGCTTGACCGAAATTGGGTTTTGGGTACCTGGGCTAATTAGAGATGTTCTACACGAGCGAGAAATTTACCTAGAAGTTTTTACGCCCACCGAACCTATTGACTGGCAAGAGCAAGAACAAACAATTAAATTTAAACGCGATCGCCTAAACTTAGAACAGCAAGGTGAGTTTATCTGGGGTGTAGTGGCAGGAATGCAGCCAGGAAACCGCGAGCAAGCTGGCTGCTTTTATTGGTTACGTTACATTGACCGCGCTGAAAAACTGCGGACAATTCGCGATTTGGTTCCTCTTTCCTTACCTTACGGTATTTTTGCTCCTGCTGAACTATATGACATAGATAGCCTCCAGGCTAATAGACAGGATTTAGATTATCTAGAGCGGACAGCTAAATCTGATGATCCCAAAATAAAAATTCCCCGTGTTAAAGATCCGAGAAATATTTTACAGATTCATGTAGGCACAGCCTCAGCAGAAGGAACGATTGCAGGCTTAACTCATATTTATCAAAAAATTGCTCATAAAATCAAGGAAAAAGAAGCTTTAACTCCTAGTGAACAGAATTATATTGGTTATGATGCGATCGAATTGTTACCTACCGAACCAACAATCGAATATCGCGATGAATATAGCCCCGAAAGCGAATTTTTTGCTTTTATAGGCGAAGAAGACGATGTAATAGAAATTGAGCTATTTAAACCTAATACCCAAGATTGGGGCTATGATGTACCAATCCTTGGCTCTAGCACTACTAATCCTGCTTTACTTGATAGTTTGCGCCCCGATGAGGTAGTAGATTTTATTGCTACTTTGCACAATTTTCCTACCCATCCTATTCAAGTTATTTACGATCTTGTTTATGGACACGCTGATAACCAAAGTGAATTATTAATTGCCCGCGAATTTCTCAAGGGACCAAATATGTATGGTCAGGATCTCAACCATCAATTACCAATGGTCAGGTCAATTCTCTTAGAAATGCAGCGACGTAAAATCAATACGGGGGCTGACGGCATTCGTATTGATGGCGGTCAAGATTTTCGCTTTTTTAATCCTCTTTCAGGCAGGGTTGAACAGGATGATGCTTATTTATTAGAAATGAGTAACATTGTCCAAGAGGTAAAAGGTCACAAGCGACTACTATTTACTATTTTTGAAGATGGTCGTCCTTGGCCTGAGGAAGGCTGGGAGGAAAAGTCTACCTATCGTGAGTTAATCGATCTTAAGCCTGAATCCTATCAGTGGGGTCCATTAATTTTTGCTCACAATACTCCCAGTATTAAAGGGTTTTGGAACAAGAAGTGGTCTAGAGTTATGGAAATCATGACTATGGGCGATCATTGGATTACGGGCTGTGGCAATCATGATACTGTACGACGGGGTAATCAAATAAATGCCCAAGAAGCAATCAACTGGAATCTAGGGAGAACTCTGCCAGATGTTTTGCATAATGCCTACGATAACCCTGCGGTGACTTTGTGGGTCAACTGCTTTAGTCCTGGTTTACCAATGGACTTTATTAATGCCACCATGCAAGCTCCTTGGCTGTTTTTTCGTAATACTGATGAGCAGTATGGAGTCAAAGTACTTTCTGAGGAAGTGGGCTTTTTAGACTGGCAAATTAACCCCAGCCTATATCGACAGTCTCATTGTTTTCCTCGTTTGAAAACTCTGGGATTTAAGCAGCTAAAACAGTTAAACCAGTTTGGTGCAGCTTTACACCATGCCATGATTCAGCAAAACTATAACTTGGCAGAAGTAGTGGAAGTCTTGCGTGCTTGCACTAGCGCTGATACTCACTGTATTGATGATTTACCGCCCTGTACGGAGTTAATGCGCGGGGGAATGGTACGTTTGTTGAAAAAACTAGACGAAGACCGTTTAAAAAAATTTGCATTAATGTTTATGGAAGACTGCTATCAGGTTTGTAATGTCTGTAATTACGAATCTAAGGTTGATAGCTCAAGAGCCGAATTTAACCTTGCTACTAGAGAGTTTCGTCATCAAAACCCTTGGCTAGCGCAAAATATTCTCAAAAACGATACTTTTGATAAACTTAAGGATAGCGAAAGGACTATTATCTATGGCGTTAGGCACAATTTAAACAAAGAACCAGCAGTGGCAATAGTCGCTAACCTTGAAGGGGAAGAAATTAAGCTGGATGTGGCAGAAGTATTAGAAACTGATTTATCAGATTGGCAAATTGCGATCGCAACTCCCAACTTAAAAACCGACGATCTTACAAACCTTAGCCTAAATAATAGTCAAGGTATATTATTGACGCGATCTGCACAATCGCTAAATTAACTGGTTGCGGTGGGCTACCTAAAACTTAATTTTAAAATAGCAATATTTGCTCTAGGGTAATTGCTGTAAGTTTATTCCCAAAATAAAAGGATAAAGAGTCCGTAGTTTATTCATATTAAAAAGTCCATCAAAAGAATCACACTCAAGATGTTGTAAATTGATAATTTCAAAAGCAAATAGCATTAACATTCTGCTGCTAATTTTTCCGCTCATTCTGTTCTTATATCTAGATTAAAGGCTAAAACAATGAAAGATAATGCCCAGAATCAATCTGTAGTAATAATGACGGGAATGCACCGTTCTGGTACTTCTTTGACCGCATCTCTATTGCAGAATGCAGGAATGTACATTGGCGATCGCCTAATGGGAAGTAATACAGGCAACGTAAAAGGGCATTTTGAAGACTTAGATTTTGTCGATTTTCATCAAAGTGTTCTGCAATCTCAGGGTATTAGTGTCGCAGGCTGGACAGAACATAACTCGCTAAAAGTTCAGCCACAATATATGGTTGCGGCTCAAAATTTGATTTTAGGAAGAAAAGAGCATTCAATTTGGGGCTGGAAAGATCCCCGTACCACTTTATTTTTAGATTTTTGGTCACGGCTAATTCCTGATGCCAGATATATCTTTGTTTATCGTTCACCTTGGGAAGTTGTAGACTCCTTATTTCGTCGGGGTGACGTTATTTTTCGGACAAATCCTAATTTCACTGTTCAGCAGTGGTGTAATTACAATCAAGCAGTTTTAAATTTTTATCAACAGCACCAAGAGCGATCTCTTTTAATCGGCATTGACAGCATCATTCAGAATTCAAATGACTTTATCGATTTAGTTAGGCAAAAATTTTCGTTAGAATTGCGATCGCCTGAATCTCTTTACGAACCAGCTTTGTTTAATGCTAATAGTAACGTTCACTATCGCCAGGCTTTAATTACTGAGTTCTTTCCTGAAGCGATAGATATATACGCTCAACTACAACAAGCAGACAAAGGCAGCTTAGCCCCCGTGGCACAGTCGATAGACTTAACTTGTAAATCATGGATTTTGCAAGATTGGAGTGATTTAAAAGGAACAAAAAGAGAAAAACGCAATCTAGAGACAGAGTTAGAAGAGACTCACCAAAAGCTCCACTCAGCCCAGGTAGAACAAGCTCAGGCGCAGCATCAGTTAAACCTAACCACCGAACAACTAACAGAGACTCAACAGCAGCTAAACTCAACTCAAACAGAGCTAGAAGAGACTCACCAAAAGCTCCACTCAGCCCAGGTAGAACAAGCTCAGGCGCAGCATCAGTTAAACCTAACCACCGAACAACTAACAGAGACTCAACAGCAATTAAACTCAGCCCAGGTAGAACAA
>JBBSPC010000149.1:0-10813 GCA_038259125.1 Chroococcales cyanobacterium
AAGGACAAAAACTATGACTAATAGGCTTTCAAAGTCTATGCTATTCATGAGGAAAGATATTTAGATGGACAGCTTGATAACTTTCATCTTCTGTCTTTTCCTCCTTTTTTCCTAATTCACACTAGGCGTAGTCTAGTAATATTGTGACTAGGTAAAAAATAAAATTGGTTAATAGAGTTTGAGTGGAACGAAAACAAACGTCAGTCTAATTTGAGTAAACACGGTATTGACTTTGTTAGGGCTGCTGCTATTTTTAACAATCCTATTTTAGAAAGGGAAGATAATCGTTACGATTATAATGAGAGCAGATTAATTGCGATTGGTATGGCTAAAATAAGTATAAAAGACCTACATAACCAAGATTTCAATCTTTGGGTTGAGACAATTAAGCAAAAGATTGAGAAAAGAGATTTTGTCGATATGGACTGGGACAACCTACTTGATGAAATAGACGATATGGGGAAATCGGAAAAGAGGTCGCTAGAAAGTTATCTTCAGCGATTGATCGAACATATCTTCAAATTAAAGTACTGGGAGTCGGAGCGGGAGAGAAATTATCGGCATTGGTGTGCTGAAGTGGCTAACTTCCGCAATCAAATAAACAGACTATTAAAGCGTAACCCTAGCTTCAACAGGTACTTAGAAGAAATTTACTCAGAAATATTTGTAGAAGTTCTCCAAGTGCGATCGCTAGAATTTGATATTCCCGATCGTATTTTCATTAAATTAGAAGTAATTATGCAACCAAATTATTTTGGGGAGAATTAATATTAAGGCAAAAGCTGAAAATTAGTTATTCAGTAGTCTGACAATTAGTGTAAGCAACTGCACCAGTTTTGCTACCGGTGTAATCACCAATTCTTTTAATACCAGTACCCAAAGCAATCACAAAGCATTTTTGCAAATCAGTATTGTCTGAAGATAAAACAATAGTTCCCGCTCTAGTAGTACTACCTTTATAGGAAAAAGTAATATTTGTTGTTCCAGTAAAGTTGCTGCGGACAGTTATTTCGTCATTCAGATTACGGTTACTCAATAAACATCCTGCTGAGTTAGCAGTAATTTTTTTAGTATTGGGATCTATATTGATTCGACAGGACTTGCCCCGAACCATAGCTAGCCTTTGAGTTTCGTTAATTGCCCCTAATAGCTGCTGTAATGCTCCTTCCAATCTAATACGACTAAGCAAACCTAAAAAAGAAGGAACAGCGATCGCCGCAATGATCCCAACAATAACAACAGTAATCATAAGTTCTGCCAAAGTATAACCGCGATCTCTCTTTTTTGCTTGCTGTAGCATTATTATTATCTTCTGTAGTTTAGTAATCTAGCAATATAAAACAATTGTCTTTATTGACAACTAGTAGATAGAGGTGTTGTAGGGATAGTTCCAGAATAGTTTCCTGACCTGAGAGAACCCAATAAACTATCAATAACTACACATCTTTGTAAATTTGTGCCGTTGGGAATAGATACAACTAAAACTGGAGGAGTCGCCCCAGTTATATTGCCTTTACCTGAAAAAGTAATTGTTGTTGAGTTTGAATTTAGTTGGACTAAATCATTCAAATTTCTATTACTTAATAAACAACCATTGGTAGAGCTAGAAATAGTTTTGCTACTAGTACTAATATCAATAGAGCATTGCTTCCCTTTACGCATAGCTTGTCTTTGCGCTTCTTTTAACGCTCCTTCTACTTGCCTTTGTGCCTGATTAACTCGATTACGATTGAGTAAACCAAGAAAATTAGGAACAGCGATCGCAGCAATGACCCCAATGATGATAATTGTGACGAGCATTTCGATTAAGGTAAAGCCAGAACTAGATTTACGGACAGCGTAAAGCGACATCGGGTATAATCTCCACATAAGTTTCTGCGATCGGTTCATTTCCGCTAACAATTGTCCCGCCAGTTTTGTTGGTAAAAGTAGTCCCGTTCCAATACCAAACTTGATAACCAACTCTTAAAGTTCTATAAGGTGCAGTGTTGTTAGTAATTTCATACCGTTTCAAACCAATCTGCTTTCCGGCTGTATCTAAAGAACCATCTGATTTGATTTTTTTAATAAGCGTCTTGGTAAGTGAGGTAGTAGTTGCGGAGCTTGAAGCGTTAGCTTGAAGAGCATCCCAAAGTGCTTTAGCATAACCACCCGCATAATTTGCAGAGTTACAGGTAGTTGTGACAGGAGCTGTCCCCAATGTGTTGCCCAACCGATTAATCCTTTCAATATCTTCTTGGATCAGTTCATTAGCTCGTTGCTTTTCTTGTGCTTGAACTTTCATTGCCATAGCATAGACCAAGCTTTGCATGGATACAGCAACAAAGAGCAAAGCAATTAGCAGTGAAATAAGAATTTCAAAGGTAGTAAAACCTGCATCTTTGCCAGAGGTTATTTTTTTTAACTTAGATAATTTATTCATGACGATTTAATTTACCTGCTCCGTTTTCCAGTTAGTTGGACTACCAGTTATCGGTCTAGCAGTTCTTCTTGATGTTGTGCTATAAAACTCATAACCTTTCACTAAAGTAGAAGGATTATCGGTGGTTGCTTCTCTGCTAATCGTGTCAGGGGAGATATTTACAGTAGCTGTAGTATTTACAAAGTCATTAACCCAAACAGAACCATTAATATTGACAGTCCCGCTTCCCGTAATCGTCAAAGTACTTTGACGAGCATGGATAAAACCATTGATAGTTACTGTTCTACCACTAGCTACGTCGATAGTAATGTTGTTATTGCCATTAACGTATATTTCAAAACCATTAGAATCATTAGCAACGGGACTAGTACTACCAATTTTTACATCTCTGGCTGCTGCATTGATGGTAAGAGGTTGGTTTAGTACCAAGGTAGTTCTAGCTATTCCATCCGTTAACAAATCTGTATTTTTTATAGTTGAAGTTAAAGTTGGATCAGAAGTTAGATCAGAAGTAGTAGATCCAAATTCGTAATAGTAGCGACATAATTTGATATTAGAACAGTTGGTATTGTTAGCATCTGGGTTAAATGGATCATGAGAAGTAGTCCCAAAAATCATTTGTCCTGAACTTACAGTAGGAAGAGGATTTATTGTATTGGGATTAGCTTTGGCTGGAGTAGCAGCAGCCCTTTGAGTGGTAAGAAGGGTTTTGGCAGCGTTTTTATCTGTAGTAATTTTAGTGATTGGAGGCAGATCTCGACTGTCGCTAATAACAGTTCCTCGTGGAGTTGGTGGAGTTGTGGTTGGTGGAACAGGAAATGTAATGGAGGAGGCTAAATTTTGAGAACCGTCGGTAGTATCAGTATCAGCAAAATTTCTACATCCGTTTCTTCCGCCTGTTCCAGGTATAGCTTGATCTTTAATAACGATATTCCCATTACCAATAGTTAAGTTACCCAAATTGGTAGCAGTAATACCACTATTACCAACCCATAGAGCGGGAGCAAGATTAGTCATATCAGCTAGATTGATGCGAATTGGAATTTCTGTTTCTATTTGGGCTACTCCACCATCGGGAGTTGCACCTTTAACTTTTAAAATCCCTTTTGCATCACTGTTAGCGGTATCATCTGTCTGATTAAAATCACTAGCTCCACTATAAACATAAGAAACTAAAGAAAAAGAGCCAATAATCTCATCTGTATCACCATCATTATCAAGGTCTTGACTATCCTTGATGTCCTGTGGCGTTGCTCCTGAAACAAATGAGGTGATATCATCCTCACAAACATCGGTTCTTGCTGCCCATTGCTCCGAACCAAGTTTTGAATCATATAATGTTAATACTCGGTTGCGGTCTAATAATTCTCTATATCTAGCAACTCCTACTTCTGCAACGGCTAAAGCATCAGAGCGAGAGTTTTGCGTGATAGCGGTTAAATTCTCCTCATTAGCAGTGGTAATACTTACCGCAGCTAAAAGCAGCATTACCAAACCTAGGGCAATTACCATTGGCAAAGTAAAACCTTCGTCCCTGGCGCGACGCTGCAATAAAGTTTTTAATAATAAAAGTTTCATGTAAAGTTAGCACTTACCAATAGATATCAACAAAGGTATTAGAACCTACGCAGTTCAATTAATTTAGCCCCCCTAGCCCCCCAAATCTGGGGGGAAAGAGTTTTAAGTCCCCCACTCGCGCATTCCCTTGCGCCTTTCGGCGACGCGGGGTCGCTCGTCTTGGGGGATTTAGGGGGCAAGCGCGTAAGTCTTAGGTATATAAAATCCAGCCTTAAGTGTTACCTAGAGTACCCAAAACAAGTGCGATCGCGATCAATGACAAGCAAAAAATAATCTATTTCACAATACACGCATTCATAGCATTACGTACGAACGTGTTTAAGGTTTGCTTAAATTACTACTTCTTACTTCCTACTTTTGTTTCAGAGCGATCGCTCTGAACATACATTCATTAACTAGAACTGTTAACATTTAAAATTTATTACGAAAACGAACCATTGTTTCTGTAACTACAACTTTTACTTTAAATTGACGTTGACAGTTACTAATAAAACCTACAGAAACTTCTAAGCTCTCTGCTATTTGTTGGTAGCTATAATTTTGTTTGACCTTAGATATTAAGGACGTAATTATTTTAAAAGGTAGTACTGTTAATTGTTTTCTGGTGGCTTCAACTGATTTTCCGTGGTGAGAATTTTAAATTTTATTATTAGCCAAATGCGAGAGTAGCGTTTCAGTTGTCCATATCGCAATACCACAGCCAAAGAAATCTTTGTCTAAAGTCCAAATATTTATATCCAAGGTTAATGCTAGAGCGACGGTGTACCAATCATTGGGATCGCGAGGAATTCTTCTCATTGCCTCTGTTTGATATGAAGCGTATATTTCATGGGGTATTAGAGAAACTCTAAGTTCAGCTAATTTAACAGCATTTCCTAACAAATTATGACCAATCGTTGAAGAAAATATCTGTTTCTCGATCATTATCTGAATTCGCTTGTTTAGCTCATAGATCGTTTCCTCCCATGCTTGTTCTGCCATATAGAGTTCTAACTTTGGATTGGCTATTAATTTTCTTCCTCGAACTCTAATTAACTCAGCGATTAAAATATTGGCATCAACAACTAAACGCATCTTATTCTCTTTGAGATAAGTCTAAAGCAAAACTCAAAACATCTTCATCTAAACCACTTTCTTTTGTAGCTAATTCAATGCTTTTAGAAAGTCTTTGTAATGCCTGTTGAATTTCCACATCATCCGATTGTTCTACAGGGAGATAAAATCCGACTAATTTGCCGTGCCTTTTTACAGCCAACATTTCAGTACTAGCTAAATAATGAGATGCTTTATCTCTGAATTCCCTAATTCCAACACTCTTCATTCTTTGACTCCTAAAATATGTGGTCAATATGTGGTCACAAATTTATCGTATTTTAATTATAGCAATACGCATTCATATTAGAGGTTGTCTGAGAAGTCTTATTTGTTACACTAAGGCCCCCTAAATCCCCCAAGCTTGGGGGACTTTTTTCATATTCCCCCCAAATTTGGGGGGCTAGGGGGGCAAAACACAGGATTAAAAAACTTTTCAGATACCCTCTTCATAAACTGAAAATACTTCGTAACCTTGTTCTCTCAGCCAAAAAGCCAATTTAATACCAGCACACTTATCCAGCCAAAAAACGCATTTTATAAATTTCACCTACTTAGCGGCATAAATGCTGTAGTTTCTAGAGATTGAGAAGCAAATAATAAACAAGCTCTAATATCTGCTTCTATTAAACCATCATATTCTTCAATAATCTCTGCTATTGATGCACCGTGACCCAAAAGATTGAGAATATATTCCACCGTAAGGCGTGTTCCTTGAATTACGGGTTTTCCTACCATTACTTCAGAATTGGTAGTAATACGGCTTAGTAGTTCTCGATCATTCATAGTTAACTTATGATTAAAGTCTTTATTAATAGCTTAGGCAATGAATTGATCTGCTTGCTTCTCTATAATATTCTATGTCTACAGTTTAATGAACAAGGGATCATCGAGATAATAGCTACTATAATGAGGCATTTTAAACAGGCAAATCTGAACCTATGACACTGATTGACTGGCTAATTGTCCTTGTATATTTTGTTCTCACCATTAGTTTAGGAGTTTTTCTCTCCCGTAAAGCATCCCAAAGCATGGAAGACTTCTTTGTTTCAGGGCGATCGCTTCCTTGGTGGTTAGCAGGAACAAGTATGGCAGCGACCACTTTTTCCATTGATACGCCTCTATATATTTGTGGTGTAGTAGGCGATCGCGGTATTGCAGGTAACTGGGAATGGTGGAGTTTTGGTCTTTCTCATGTGATCATGATTTATATCTTTTCTCGTCTGTGGCGACGTTCGGAAATTCTTACCGATGCAGAATTAACAGAGGTGCGTTATGGCGGGAATACAGCTGCTATTTTGCGGGGGACGAAAGCTTTTCTCTTTGCCGTGCCGATTAACTGTATTGGTATTGGTTACGCCATGCTAGCAATGGTTAAGGTGGTAGATGCCTTAGAACTTTGGCAAAGTTTGGGAGTTAATCCAGGGGAAAACATCAAAATTTGGAGCGTAGTCGGCGTTAGCGTCATAGTTCTGGTATATTCTGGATTTTCTGGGCTATGGGGCGTTGTGACTACGGATTTCTTTCAATTTTTTCTGGCTTTACTAGGTGCGATCGCCGTAGCGATTGTAGCCGTCAATCATGTGGGAGGAATACATGAGCTTATTCCCCAAGTTCAACAAGCCAGTGATATAGATGTTTTGTCTTTTTTCCCTGTTCAATTCAGCAATGGCAGTATGGGGTGGAATGATGCAGCAGGAATTACCGCTACTACTTTTTCTGCCTACTTATTTCTTCAGTGGTGGTCTTTTCGTCGCAGCGATGGCGGGGGAGAGTTTGTACAGCGTTTGGCAGCAGCAAAAACTGAAGCCGAAGCCGAGAAAGCTTCTTGGTTGTTTAATATTCTTCACTATGGAATACGTACTTGGCCCTGGATTATAGTTGCTTTGGTAGCCATGGTTATCTATCCAGACTTAGAAGATAAGGAATTGGCATATCCAAAATTGATGCTGGATTTTTTGCCTCCTGTAATGCTTGGTTTGGTGGTGACTTCGTTAATTGCAGCCTTTATGAGTACGGTTTCTACTTCTATTAACTGGGGTGCATCTTATTTAACCAACGACCTTTACCGACGTTTTCTCAAACCCAACGCTAGTCAAGCAGAATTAGTGATGGTAGGAAGAATCGCCTCTGTTTTAGTGACAGTTTTTGGGGCGATCGCTGCTTTTAATTCTACTGATATTACCACTGTTTTTCGTTTAGTAATTGCGATCGGCACAGGTCCAGGATTGGTGTTGATCTTGCGTTGGTTTTGGTGGCGAATTAATGCTGCTGCGGAATTGACTGCTATGGTAGGCGGGTTTGTTGTTGGGCTGATTACCAGTATTTATCCTCAACAAATTATCGACCTTTTTCCCATATTTGAACAAATATTAGCCGATTTTGGTTCTAATCTTCTATTTATTTCGGTTGTAACTGCTATACTCTGGATTACTGTAATGTATCTTACTCCTCCAGAATCTGATGCTACTTTAGACGAATTCTATCGACGGGTACAGCCAGGCGGTATTGGTTGGAAAAAACAGCGAGAGAGAACAGGTATTCGGGCTGCCCAGAATTTAACTCAAGATTTAATTAGAGTGGTTGCTGCCACCTTGCTTTTATTTGGTTCAATGTTTGCGATCGGTGGATTTTTGCTATTACAGTCTTTGACAGGCTGGATATCTCTTACTGTGGCAGTTATAGGTGGCTTCTGGCTACGTCAGCTAAATAAACGTCAACCTATATCTATGCCTAGACCTGGACTTTTGAAAGATAAGGGCTGAAGGATGAGGAAGGAATGTTTGAAAAATAATCGGCGTTGTTGAATGTGTAATGCTTTAGCATTATTTTACATACCCATCCGTAACTAAAACTATTTAAAAGCTAATAGCTAATAGCTAATAGCTACGAACACAAAGGACTTGTCAGTATGTAACACATTGTACGTCATTACTGTCTTGAACGAGTTGCTCATTGAGGGAAACCCCCAAGACCGCACTCGTTCGCTAAATTAGCAACGCCAAATAATCTTTATCAAAAATTTACGCTTGTGACAATATATTTAGTGAAATAATAATAGATCAGCAAGTTCACATAGTAAATTACACTTAGTAAATGTTTAATATAGCTCTATATACCAAATAGCAAGCACGATCGATGAATAAAAAACACCTATATACTGCCTTGATCGGTTGCGCGATCGCGATAAGTTCGTTGCCCGTCCAGGCAGAAGAAAATCCCAATAAAAAATCTGCTAATACTGCCTTTGTCTGCGCTACTCAAGAAGGTACGCCAACAATGTATGCCTATACTCCAGGGCAAGTGAACCTCAAGCCAATCATGAGTTGGCACTCAGAATATCTACTTCCAAAACAGTCTGGCAAAGAAATTTGTCAGCAAACTGCCAACAAATTACAGGCTTCATATCAGCAAAAAACAGCCAAATATCTGAAGGCAGAAAGTCTCGAAAAGAAAAATTTAGTTTGCTTAGTTACAGAAGAAGACCAAAACTGCGCTAATAAAGCTAGCGAGAAGTTGTTCAGCGTAAATCCCAACTACAATGCAGGTTGCGTTTTAGACAATATGAAGCCTTTAGAGTGTAAGGCATTAAAAAGTAGAGGTAATATATATAGCTTTGACGATAAACCATATCAACCCGTATGGTGGCCGTGGTGGTAAGCTGCTTAATAGTCTATGCAAAAAGTTCCTAATGTCAATCAAAATTATTAGTTGACATTAGGCATATAGGTAAAAGCTTATTTAGGTTTAAATAAGTATACAAGAAGTCGCTACTTATTCTTCCACCTTAATGTTAGATGATCTAAAACTATGGCTATTATTTGCTTTAATCTTTCCTAGTTTACTTAAGACTTGCTACTGACAATTATACTAAGCTAAATAATAGCTATTAAGCCAATAAGTAAAACAGCTATTCTGACTATCAAAAAACTTGTGCAACAAAAAATAGCTTAATAGAAGAACTAAAAGCCAAAAAAAGCTATGGTTCTAAATCAAAGGCGTTTTGGTATTTACTATGTTTTTTATCTCAATTAACTGCAAATAAGAATACAAAGCCCAAGTTATACATAGAAATATTTAAAAAATTACCCACGTAAATGTCATTTATCAACAAGTTCAATAAGTCCCTCGTGCAAATTGCTACGTTCTCTTTAATGAACGCTTTGTTTTTATCAATGGGCAGTGACATCAAAGCTGAAGTTCCTAACCATACAACTTCTAAATTATCAGCAAGCAATTTATCAGAAAATACGATTAAATCTACAAAGTCAGAATTAAAATTCAACTTTACCTCTTTTAACAATTTAAATATCAATAGTGCTGTAGCTGCCGAATCTTCAGAATCCTCTTCTCCTGCCGATAGCGGGATTCCATCATTACGTCGCCAACCCACAGGGGGAGAAATATTTGAACCAAAGAGAATACCGCTACAAATACCATTTACCCAGCAGCCTTATCGAGCCTCACCAAGTATTACAATTATTAATCCATCTGCCTATGGTGCCTCGTGGGGAAATGCGGGAATAGGTTTTGGTTACCAAGATCGTGCTCGCTTCCGAGATAATGCAGACGGAGTAATAGGTATAGGTTTCGGTTTAGGAAATCCCTTGAAAAATATTGGCGCGCAGATTGGAATTAGTTTAGTTGACGTAAGTTCACCATTCAGCGACGGAGCAATCAATCTTAAGTTACATCGTCGTTTACCCCAGGATTTTGCCGTAGCTATTGGAGTACAAGGTTTAGCTACATGGGGTAATACTGATGGAGGTTCTTCAGTTTATGGAGTTGTTACGAAAAGATTCAAATTACGTAAAGATAGAAGCAAAGCTTTTAGTGAAATATATACAACTGCTGGAGTAGGAGGTGGGCAGTTTCGTTCTGAGTCTAATATTAATAACGGCAATAAAACACTAGGTATTTTTGGCAGTTTAGCCGTCAAAATTTTAGATCCTGTGGGATTTGTGGCTGAGTGGAGTGGTCAAGATTTAACCATTGGTACTCCTATTGTTTTGTTTAGAAATTTACCTCTTGTAATAGTACCTGCTCTAACAGATATTACTGGTACCGCTGGAGATGGCACAAGATTTATCTTTGGTTTTGGCTATACGTTTTCTTTTTAAAATCATTTTACCTTTTAGGAAAATATCAACATGAAATCATTTCAACTGCCAGTCAAAATACTTTTAGTTCTAACCTGGTCATTGTTAGCTACTGATTCAGTTCGTTCTCAAACAGGGAATATGTCGGATATTACATTGCCAAATCCCAATGAGATTATTAATGGTACTTTCACAGATGGAGTGACTCCCACAGATAGCAACACTGCTGATGGAGTGACTCCCACAGATGGAGCGACTTCTACAGATAGCAATACTGCTGATGAAGTGACTCCCACAGATAGCAACACTGCCGATGGAGCGACTCCCATAGATGGAGCGACTTCTACAGATAGCAATACTGCTGATGAAGTGACTCAAACAGATGGAGTGACTCCCACAGATAGCAACACTGCCGATGGAGCGACTCCCATAGATGGCAATACTCCCACAGATAGCAATACTGCCGATGGAGCGACTCAAACAGATGGAGCGACTTCTATAGATAGCAATACTGCTGATGAAGTGACTTCTACAGATAGCAACACTGCTGATGGAGTGACTCCCACAGATGGCAATACTGCCGATGGAACGACTCAATCAGATGGAGCGACTTCTACAGATA
>JBBSPC010000150.1:0-10772 GCA_038259125.1 Chroococcales cyanobacterium
CAGACAATCAAAGAATTTCAGACTGACAGAGAATGTGTTGATGCAGCTTTTGAAAAATGTCCTAACATATATGCGTAACGCTATATATCAATCATATTTCATCATAGGGAGGGTTTGAATTCTTAAGCTATTTTCATTTTCTCCCTATTCATCCTTCATTCTTTCTTGTTTTTTTCTTCCAGACTGTTCCTTAGTCTAAACTACAGTGAGTCACGAACTTAACAAAAGAGTGTTCAGGCGATCGCTACTTATACCCCGACAATCGCTATCTTAGTGGCTGGCTAAATCTTCCAAAGAATCTGACTTGTCATGTACCGCTAGCTTATCGACCAGAGTAGCACTAGCTTCGTTCAGACCTACTACTTCGACTTCTGCACCATTACGGCGGAAATTAATCACTACTTTATCTAATGCTGCGATCGCCGATTGATCCCATAGATGAGCGTGAGTTAGATCTATTTTGACAAAATCGACATTTTCTTTGAAATCAAATGCATTCATAAATTCGTTGACTGAGACAAAAAATATTTGACCTGCAACATTATAGGTGCGTTTTTCGCCTTGAGGATCAATCAAGCTATCTACAAATACTAGTTGAGCAATTTTGCGGGAAAACAGCAGCGCGTTTAATGCTACTCCGCTTAAAACTCCGACAGCCAAATTATGTGAAAAGACTGTCATAACCACAGTTGTGATCATAACTGCGGTTTCACTGCGGGGAATCTTACGAATTTGCTTTAGAGAAGACCAGTTAAAAGTGCCAATAGACACCATGATCATAATTGCCACTAAGACTGCCATGGGAATCTTTTCTACCTGTGTCCCTAAAAACAGCATCAACAGCAAGAGAAAGACTCCTGCGCTGAGGGTAGAAAGACGAGTTCGTCCTCCTGACTTGATATTAATTACCGACTGTCCAATCATGGCGCAACCAGCCATCCCCCCAAAAAAACCACTGACAAAGTTAGCAATTCCCTGACCAAATGCCTCTTTATTTTTATTGCTAGAGGTATCAGTCAGGTCATCTACTACATTAGCTGTCAGGAAAGACTCCAATAAACCAACCAGAGAAATAGCAACTGCATAAGGAAAAATAATCTGTAGGGTCTCAAAGGTAAAAGGCACTTGGGGAATACCGAAGCTAGGTAAAGTAGAGGGGAGTTCACCGCGATCGCCAACAGTAGGAACACCTGTATTAGTGACTGCCGCAAAGACTGTAACCACAATGATTGCTACCAAAGGCGAAGGTATAACCGTAGTTAGTCGGGGTAACAAATAAATAATTGCCAAAGCAGCAGCAACCATAGCATATACCATGAGCCAGTTTGCTCCAAAATCAGTCAATTTGGCTATGTTTAATTCAGGCAACTGCGCCATGAAAATCAAAATTGCCAAGGCATTGACAAAGCCAATCATCACGGCGCGAGAAACAAACTTTAGCTGTTTGGCAAGTTTTATTGCTGCCCAAAATAGCTGGAAAACACCCGCTAAAATTGAAGCTGCAAGTAAATATTGCAATCCATCTCCGCCGTTTTTGGTTACGGATGACACTAAAGGATACATTAATAACGCGGTGGCAGCGGTGGCAGCGGAAATCATTCCAGGACGACCGCCGAAAATAGCCGTAATAATAGCAATAATAAATGAAGCATAAAGTCCCACCTTGGGATCGACTCCTGCAATAATGGAAAAGGAAATAGCTTCAGGAATTAAAGCCAAAGCGACCAGCACTCCTGCTAATAAGTCTCTTCGATAATTCCCCGTCCACTCTTTCGGTTTGAATAGCTGCAATTGTTTTTCTCCTAGTCTTGCGCGCAATTTAAGGTAGTTCAATCAGTAAAAGCATTAAACTATAGGTCTGTCTCTGAAACAGACTTAACAAACGCGATAACACTTAAAATAAAATTAAAGTTCTACGGTAACAGTTTACATTTGTTCACTTGATACTGCACTTTTTTCTTGTAAGGGCGAACAGTGATGTTTTTATGACTTACCTAGATTGATACTCAACTAGTTGCCAATAGCGATCGTCTCCAGGAAATTTAGCTACTACTGCCGTATTGCCAGATTGAATATCGACATGACCCGAAAAATAGTTACCGTAGCCATTGAGAGGAGTCCATTGTTGTGTTTGAGCATTAACAACCTGAACATCGATCGCCTGGGGAACTACTAAATTAAAATAGGTTGACCAATTAGGTTTTAATTCCACCGTTAAGGGTTCAACTAAACTAACCTGATATTGATTAAATTGACCGTATATCTTAGGTAAGCCAGCAGCGGAGTTATTAGCGTTAATCTGATAGTTGATTATTTCTCCATATTTTCCTGGGTCATCTTTTTTCTTGGCATATATGGTTAAGTCATAAGTACCTAGCATCGGCGGGGCAACGCTAATAATCAGGTTATTATCTTGGCGGTTAACTAGGACGGAAGTTTCTGGTAGTTCTTGAGTTCCTTGTTTGAGGTTTGCTACTGCTACTATATCTGAAGGAGCTTTTAGTTTAATATCTATGCGTCCTGAAGCAGAGATTTGATAGTTGCGATGAGTTACTAAACTTAAGCCTAAATTATAAAAACGAGCAGAAATATCAGGTAGGTTATCAAATTGTGATCTAGTGTATGTTTGAGCTAGAAGTTGCCACCCCCGATCTTTGGGGAAATGATGATTAATTAGTTCATCTGGTGCAGTGGCAAAATAATAGGGTTTATAATCAGCCTCAAACTGTCCATCTCTGACTGAACCTGCACCCCAAGTTGCATCTAATAAATACCAGCCATCTTCTAGCTTGATAGCATTCCAAGCATGATTGACATCTTGAAATTTTTCATCCTTGGGAGTTGCTCCTTTGCCGTAACCGACAACAATCACTGACTTTAAATTCATGGCTTCGGCTAAAGCTTGATAAAGATTACTGTATCCTGAACAAATTGTAGTGCGATCGCGTAATACTTTTTCAGCATCAACATCAGGGTAGTTGTCATTGTCTACCGCATCCATAAATGCAGCCACATCGTAGGTAACGTGCTGCGTTATCCAAGCATAAATGATTCTGGCTTTCTCAGTATCTGTGGTAGCATTTTTGGCTAAAAGATTAGCTAATTCTGGAATTGATGAACCTGAGTAATTTAGCTCTCTAGCAAAGCGATCAATTTCCGAAAAGTTTTGTTGAGCAATTTTCTGCGTTGAACCTAGTTGAATTGGTTGATATTCGCTACTAGGAAAATTATCCGACTGGAGGCTGATTAATGGCTGCTTATTAATAGATTTAAAAGCAGTTTGAACATTACCTATTGTGATAAAAAGAAATACTCCCAAGACTGCTCCCAGTAACCATCTACCTGTTTCTTTTTTCTTTTTTTTGGAGAAATATTGTTTAGCAGCCATGAATTTAGTTTCAACTAAGCGAGAAAAGCGTTAATTTTCTCAGAATAAGTTGAACTATAGTCATCTCTGTGTGATCTAAATTACTAGCTAGATGTGAGATTTGAAGATACTAAAATTAAAAATTAAAAATTAAATAAATATGGCACGCAATATTCTAAATTAGAATATTATTTTAAATTAGAAAAAATAGTGTATAAGATAGATATCAAAGCAGCTCATAATTAATAATTTACCAACCCATTAAGTAGAGCGACATAATTAAACTAAAAATAGAATTCTCCTAGTCCCCTAGTCTCCCAGTCAATTTATACCAAGGTTTATTGTTTTCTGCCTAGCTTATTTATGGCAAGTTATTAGTTATTATCATCGCCGATAGATTGCCAAACAAATAATAATTTATTAATCGGGTGTATTATTTATAGATACTTCACAGAGCTTGGAAATGCAAAAGCGATCGCACTATATGCGAATGTTTAATTACTTTTTTCTGGCAAATTTTATGCCAATTTAATTCAAATTCTATTAAGAAGTACAAAAAATGATTATTGCTGAGGAAATAGTTTTATCTTTACGTGGTTACAATTGACGACTGAAAAATATAAAGTGAGTTATTTTCTAAACAGTTTTCGATCATCTTCTGGAAAACTTCTGTTAATTATTTTTGAACCTTTGTTTCATAAGAAATTAGCCGAAGGCGGTTGAAATAAAATTCAACCCTAAAATTGTTGACTATAGCTATAGGTTTGACAGTCAACAAAATTAAATCAAAATGCTGAAATATTGTCTTGCCAGATAGGTCACAAATTTAGATACAAAAATTGCTATTGCTACGGCAACCAAGTACTCAGCCAAATAGCAATGGTGCTTAAACTTACTCCTACTACAACTGCTAAAGGCAAAATAATTCCTGTGTCAGTTATCTTAATTATAGGAATACAAATAGCCATCATTCCCGTTGCTAGACTCCAAATAATAGCTGTACTACCAATTTTTACGCCTTGACCTTCCATCATTTTTTTTCCTCAACTCTCTAGTCTTTTATTTATTAAGTCACAAATTGAGCCAATAGTGTATACTATTTAGCTAAAACTATATATTTTTACTTTTCGTATCTTTCGTATGCAGCTACGATTTTCTGAACCAGAGGATGGCGCACAACATCTGCTTGAGTTAGTTCGCAAAAAGCAACCTCTTTAACATTACGCAAAATTCTACGAGAAACAATTAAGCCAGAGTCCTGGTTAGCAGGCAAATCTGTTTGGGTGATATCTCCTGTCACCACCATCTTTGAACCAAAGCCTAAACGAGTCAACACCATTTTTAGCTGTGCAGGAGTTGTGTTTTGCGCCTCGTCGACAATGACAAATGCGTTGGATAAGGTACGTCCCCGCATATAGGCTAAAGGAGCAACTTCGATTTTTCCTCTTTCTATCAGATCGGGGATTTTTTCGACATCAATAAATTCATAGAGAGCGTCATATAAAGGACGCAAAAAAGGGTTGACTTTCTCCTGTAAATCTCCTGGCAAAAATCCTAGTTTTTCCCCTGCTTCTACTGCTGGGCGAGTAAGGATAATTCTTTGACACTCATCGCTAAGTAAAGCCTTTGCTGCCAATACCACAGCTAGAAAAGTTTTACCTGTTCCCGCTGGTCCAATCCCAAAGGTTATATCATATTTTTGGATCGCCTTGATATATTGTTTTTGTTTAAAGGTCTTGGCTCTAATTACCTCACCCTTTTTGGTTCGGGCTAAAACATTTTTTTGCAGTTCGCTGTATTCTTCAGTTCTACCAGTATCGATCGCCTGAAATGCGGTAATGATATCAGGCTCATATAGTGGTTTGCCCAACGACCATAAAGGCTCTAAAGTTCTGATAGCTTTGGCACATCTTTCTACGGCTTTCTCTTGACCCTGAAGCAGTAAATCTTGTCCTCGCAAAACTATAGTAATTCCTGTATGACGGGATAAAAAGTTAAGATTTTGCTCGTTGCTTCCTGCAAGGGCGATCGCGCTTTCGCTATTGGGTAATTGAATGGTTTGAGACGTTGCTGGCATTTACAGATATTAGGCTTTAATTTTTATCTTACAATTTCTGATCCCAAAAAAGCATCATTTTTAATTTACATCAAACGCTAGAAATTGCTTTAATTTGCTGATTAGATTTAATGTCAAAATTTAGTGACAATAATTTTAGAGAGCTAATTCAGCCCAGCAATTCATAGTAGTATTGTTTAGTTCCAGGTCTAGCAAATCCAAGTTCTACATACTCAGATTGCTGTTGATGACTAATCGTTATCTTTTAGACAGATAAACATAACAGCAGAAGCAAAAATTGAATTTGGTCGCCAAAGAGCCCACTCAATGTAATCTTTAAACTATCCGAATATCTTAGATCTTACTCACACAAAAATTTATCATGGCTGAACCAATTCGCATTTTGATGTGCGCTCCCGATCACTACGACGTAGACTACGTAATTAATCCCTGGATGGAGGGAAATATTCATAAATCCTCACAAGAGCGAGCCACAGAACAGTGGTCTAAACTAAATTTTGTCCTCAATGATTTAGCGAAAGTGGATTTAGTTCAGGGACAGCCAGGAGTGCCTGACATGGTATTTACTGCCAATGCAGGTTTAGTATTAGGAGACAATGTAGTTCTTAGTCGCTTCTTTCATCCCGAACGTCAAGGAGAAGAACCCTATTTTAAAAAATGGTTCGAGGACAACGGCTTTAATGTATTTGAGTTACCTAAAGACTTGCCCTTTGAAGGTGCTGGAGATGCTCTATTAGACCGTGAGGGGCGTTGGCTGTGGGCTGGCTATGGTTTTCGCTCTGAATTAGATTCTCATCCATATATTGCCAAATGGTTAGACATTGAGGTGCTATCTCTGCGTCTAATTGACGATCGCTTTTATCATCTTGATACTTGTTTTTGCCCTTTAACGGGAGGCTATTTACTTTACTACCCTGGGGCATTTGATTCCTATTCTAATCACATCATCGAAGATCGTGTTCCAGTTGAAAAGCGAATTGCGATCGCCGAAACCGATGCGATTAATTTTGCTTGCAATACGGTCAACGTCGGACAGTCGGTTGTAATGAACAAGGCTAGCGATAGTCTTAAACAAAGTTTGGACGATGCGGGTTTTACCGTCATTGAAACCCCTTTAACGGAGTTTCTTAAAGCTGGTGGTGCAGCAAAATGCTTAACCCTGAGAATTAATGAGCCTGTATTACCCAATGTCCATGGTAGTAGTCCTGTAGAGAGCAGAGTACTGCATATGGAGGGACATCTTTTGGATGCAGGAATTATGAACCGTTCTCTCGATCTGGTAGTCGATAACGGCGGAAGTTTTAAAGTACTTAATTTCAATTTAGGTGTAGAAAGACAAAGCACCTCTAATGCAGATGTCCGCATCTCTGCCCCTGACCATAAGATTATGGAAAAAATCATGAGTCAGCTAATTGAAGTTGGGGCAGTTGTTGCCGATCATGATGGCAAAAATGCGGTCACCGAAGCCTGTGACATGGCTGGGGTTGCTCCTGATGACTTTTATGTCTCTAACATTTATCCCACCGAAGTTAGAGTTAACGATCGCTGGATCAGAGTGCAAAAGCAACGTATGGACGGGGCAATTGTGATCGGTGATGATTCTGGAAAGATAACTGCTGAATGTAAAATATTACGGGATTTAGCTCAAGGAGATCGCGTGGTTGTAGGAGTAGAAGGTATTCGTACCATCCGTAAAAAGTCTAATCGAGAACTAAAAGCCCAAGAAGAATTTAGCTTTATGGGTGCAGGAGTATCCAGTGAAAGAAGAGTAGAACTAGTAGTCGAACAAATTGCCTGGGAACTACGGCAGATTCGCGATCGCGGTGGCAAGGTGGTAGTGACCGCAGGTCCTGTGGTGATTCATACAGGGGGAGCAAAACATCTTTCTAGCCTGGTACGAGATGGCTATGTTCAAGGGTTGTTGGGCGGAAATGCGATCGCCGTTCATGACATCGAACAGTCGCTGATGGGAACATCTTTGGGAGTAGATATGCAAAAAGGTACTCCCGTCCACGGCGGACATCGCCACCATCTCAAGGTAATTAACTTAGTACGCCGTTACGGTAGCATCGCCAAAGCAGTAGAAGAGGGAGTAATTACCAAAGGCATTATGTATGAGTGCGTTAAACATCACATACCCTTTGCCCTAGCTGGCTCAATTCGCGATGATGGTCCTTTACCCGATACCCAAATGGATTTAATTAAGGCACAAGAAGAATATGCCAAGCTACTTGAAGGAACAGATATGGTTCTCATGCTGTCTACTATGCTGCACTCTATCGGCGTGGGTAATATGACTCCTGCGGGAGTGAAAATGGTCTGTGTGGATATTAATCCTGCTGTAGTTACCAAATTAAGCGATCGCGGTTCAGTAGAATCAGTTGGTGTAGTAACAGATGTCGGCTTGTTCCTCAGTTTATTGGTAAATCAATTAGACAAGTTAACTAGTCCCTATCAAACTGTTTAACATATTACGTCCTGATTATTAATCGCTCAAGCAACTGATTTTCGCTATTTAGAACGGTTTAGTACACACTCTACCAGGGGTTTGAACGTGGGGATGAGTTCGCTGCGGGATAGCCCTAAACTAGGGATAGAAACTTTGCCATAGTTCTGACCAGCCTGGAGAGGAAAGATTGAACTATCTCCCAAAAATACAAAATCTCCGCCAGCAGCTTTGATAATTGTCCACACCGCAGCAATATCCCAAATTTTCGGGGTAGCTTCTACTCCACCAATTGCCACTCCTGAAGCGACTAACAGCAAGTTGTAGCTGGCGACACCGAGCATTCTAATTTTGCAGGGAAAAGGGTTTTTGAAAATAGCTTTACTACGAGCGCAAAGATTAAATAGCTGGCTGCCACTAGGATCATCTTGACGAGTGGATATCGGCTGATTATTGAAGTAAGCACCCGTATAACCAGACAAGCCCGAATCACCATACCAATAGCCATGAAACGTTTGTTTTAGAGGTGGTACGTAGACAAAACCAAACACAGGGTTTCCTTGATAAAATAGTCCCAAAGAAATCGCCCAAATAGGTAGACCACGGGTAAAGTTAGTCGTACCGTCAATTGGGTCAACTATCCAGCACCAATCGTTTTCAGGAAATATGTGCATGGTTTCTTCGGTTAGAACTCCATGTTCGGGAAAAGTTTCGGCGATCGCATCTCTAATTTGTTGATCCGACCACTGATCGGCTTGGGTAACTAAACTACCGTCTTCCTTTTGACTTGCCTGTATTTTACCAAAATCTTTCATCAGGCGATCGCCGATCGTGGCAGTAGTTTGAACGCAAAAGTTAAGCACCCGATCCCAAAATTCATTCATTAGCTATTGTTAGTTATTAACTTATTAATTGTCTATTGTCTGTTGTTTTAAGGCGATTAAATAATTGATTTATATAGTAGATTGTTGATTGTTGTTGATTTGCCCAACCTTTAAGCTAACCTACTACAATTTAAAATAATGCTGTAGGATCTTGAAATCAATATGTTTACTACCGCTGAACAACTCATAACTGATACTTGGATAACTGCAACTTGGGATGAATACGTTAAAAATATTGAACATCCTGCTGGCAAAAAAGCCAAAGGCTATTATCACAATGGTCAATATAGAATTGAAATGACACCTATCGGTAACGAACATTCTCAAGATCATTCCATCATTAATCATGCGGTTTATCTTTATGCTACTCTTCAAGGCATTCCTTTAACAGGGAAAGACAATTGTAGTTATCGTCAAGCTGGCTTGAGAGAATTTCAACCTGACTTATCATATTACTTAAAAGATAATGCTAATGCTGTTCCTTGGGGAGTAGGGATAGTTAATTTAGATGAATATCCTGCGCCCGATTTAGTCATTGAAGTTTCTAATACATCTTTGTCCGATGACTTGGGGAGAAAAAGATTACTGTATGAAGATTTGCAGGTTGCTGAATACTGGGTAATAGATATACAAAATATCAAAGTAATTGCCTTTGCTATAGAAAATAGCGGCAGCAAAAGAATTGCTGAGTCTCAGGTTTTGACAGGATTAAAATTAGATATTTTAACTGAAGCACTACAACGAAGTCGAAACAATAATCATACAGAAGTAGGCAGATGGTTGATGCAGCAATTTCAAAAGGAAGAAAATCAAGAGGGGTGAACAGCTTTAACAAAGCTATTAGCTTTTAACGATCCTTTAGCCGATGAAATTCTAGTAGTTAAAACATTGAATGTAGATGAAGATAGCATTGCTCAGTTCTTCTCTTCTTAAAATGACTTTTTGATCGTTTATTCCATATCAAAATATATTCTTATGCTATTATAACGATATATCGCGATACATCAATTAACAATAATTTAAAAACGATAACTATGAGGTCAACTATGTTTAGATACTTCGATCCGCGCTTTTCGCCAGTATGGGCTGGAGAAAATTATGACATTCAGTTTTTCGCCAGTGAGAAATTTGGAGGAAGAGGAAGATTTGGTGGCAGGTGGAGGAATGAGCCTCGTACCCGTCGTGGTGAAATAAAGTTTATTTTGCTTAGCTTGCTATCTGAACGACCCCAGCACGGTTATGAACTGATAAAAGAGTTAGAAAATCGTCGCGGTGGTTTTCGTCGCCTGAGTCCAGGCTCGGTATATCCAAAGCTGCAAATGCTAGAAGAAAAAGGTTATTTAACTGGAGAGCAAATCGATGACAAACGTGTTTACACCATTACAGACAGTGGTAGACAGCTATTAGATGAGCGCGAACAACAGTTTGGTTCAGAAAACGCTTATGGTAACTCTACAGCAAAGGAGTCTTCTGAATTAATCGAGTTGCGGCGTACTTTGACAGAGTTGAATGATGTTGTCACACACGTTGCTCGAAACGGTAACTCCGAACAGACAAATCAAGTGCGCGATCTTCTGGTTCAGGTTAAGCGTGAAATTTACAGGCTTCTCGCACAGATGTAGAGGAAACAATGGATGGAACGACGATCGCTTTTTCGTTTAGGGCGGAGTAATCTGTGACTGTCTGCGGATACAACTTTATTGCCGAATTTGATGGTTGGCGTGAGGATTTCAGAGCCTACTCGCTCGATCCAAATTAACCAAATAAGCTGCCTCACATAAGAATAGACAATATGCGATCGCAACATTAACAGAGAGAAAACAGACTCAATTTAGCTTATTATTCCTAGCTGTTAGCAACCTGAATTCGATATAAGCGATAAAATTGAAAATCAATCAGAGTAAGGATATTATCAATTTCTCCAAGTTCATTAATAATTAAATGGAGTTTAAACCCGAAGAACCACCCCATAGAACTTTTCCCCCAAGCAGCTAAATG
>JBBSPC010000151.1:0-10750 GCA_038259125.1 Chroococcales cyanobacterium
CAAGGGAATATACGATACCTTAAATAACTCTCTCCACTTCCAGTTGGCTTTAGCTCTGGCTAGTTTGGGAACGGTTACTTCTTTGGTAGCTCAACATATGTATTCCCTACCCTCCTACGCATTCATTGCCAGGGACTATACCACTCAAGCGGCTTTATATACTCATCATCAGTATATTGCTGGTTTCTTGATAGTTGGTGCATTTGCTCACGGTGCAATCTTCTTGGTTCGTGATTATGACCCTGAAGCAAACAAAAATAATGTGCTGTCAAGAGTCTTGGATCACAAAGAGGCGATTATTTCCCACTTAAGCTGGGTATCTCTCTTTCTTGGTTTCCATACCTTAAGTTTGTATGTACACAATGATGTGGTAGTAGCTTTTGGTACGCCTGAAAAGCAAATCTTGATTGAACCTGTATTCGCTCAGTTCGTTCAAGCTGCTTCTGGTAAAGCTCTCTATGGCTTTGACGTGCTGCTTTCTAACCCCGATAGTATTGCTCAAACTGGCGCAGCCTGGTTGCCTGGTTGGTTGGATGCTATCAACAGTGGAACAAACTCTTTGTTCCTCACCATTGGGCCTGGAGATTTCTTGGTTCACCATGCGATCGCGCTAGGTCTACACACCACTACTTTGATCTTGGTCAAAGGTGCTTTAGACGCACGCGGTTCAAAACTAATGCCCGACAAAAAAGACTTTGGTTTTGCTTTCCCTTGTGACGGACCTGGTCGTGGCGGTACTTGCGATATCTCTGCTTGGGATTCCTTCTACTTAGCTATGTTCTGGATGCTCAACACCTTGGGTTGGCTGACCTTCTATTGGCATTGGAAACATCTGGGGATCTGGCAGGGTAACGTTGCTCAGTTCAACGAAAACTCTACTTACCTCATGGGTTGGTTCCGTGATTATTTATGGGGCTATTCAGCTTCTTTAATCAACGGTTATAACCCTTACGGCGTGAATAACCTAGCTGTCTGGGCTTGGATGTTCCTCTTTGGACACTTAGTCTGGGCGACTGGTTTCATGTTCCTCATCTCTTGGCGTGGTTATTGGCAAGAGTTGATCGAAACTATTGTTTGGGCGCACGAGCGTACTCCTCTAGCTAACTTAGTTCGCTGGAAAGACAAGCCCGTTGCTATGTCCATCGTTCAAGGACGTGTAGTCGGCTTAGCTCACTTTACTGTGGGTTACATCCTGACCTATGCAGCCTTCCTGATTGCCTCTACGAGTAGTAGGCTTGGTTAAAAATAGTTAAGACATCAAGTAGTTAAATAACATATTTCCCCTGCCTTCGGGTGGGGGATTTTTTATGGTTAAATTACACATCGTTTGATAATTTACCAAGAGTTCTGAGGGGGCGACAAGCAGCTTGTATATACTTCTATACATAGCTTTGAAGTTTCAGACATTTTGAAAGATAGAAGCGAGTTTTATGGTCTAGTCAACGAAAGAATAAGGTTTTTAAGGATCGAGATCGCTATATTTGTTCAATTAGCCCTTTCAAAACGTCTAATCTTTGTCAAGGTAGACTAGCTCTAACGTTTTTGTGGTAAAGTTTTGAATCTCCTTTGTCGCCCCCTCAGCCAAGAGTTACTAAAATCTGTTAAATTTTCAATCATAAGTGAAACACTACAGACAGCTAAGTATGACCCGAAATAAAGCCAAACCGAACCATCCTCTATCTCGATTGCTGCATTATGGAGACAAATATAGAGCCATTATTTGGCAAGCTGTAATATGTTCTATCCTCAACAAACTTTTCGATCTTGCTCCCCCTGCCATCATTGGGGCTGCGGTGGATGTGGTAGTTCAGAAACAAAACTCAATTGTTGCTCGCTTTGGGATCACTGACATCTTTGCCCAGCTAGTAGTGTTGTCTTTATTATCGGCAATTGTCTGGGGCTTAGAATCAGTATTTGAATATGCCTATACAAGACTATGGCGAAATCTGGCACAGGATGTTCAACATGACATACGTTTAGATGCCTATAGTCATGTTCAAGACTTGGAGTTGGCTTACTTTGAAGAAACCAGCACGGGAGCATTATTATCTGTTCTCAATGATGATATCAACCAGCTAGAAAGATTCTTAGATGTTGGCGCCAATGAAATTATTCAGGTAGTCACTACCGCTCTAGTTATTGGTGGTTCGTTTTTTGTTTTGACTCCCGATATTGCCTGGATGGCAATTGTTCCTATTCCGCTTATTATCTGGGGTTCAGTGGCGTTTCAAAAGTGGCTTGCACCTAGATATGCAGAGGTAAGAGAAAAGGTGAGCTTACTCAACTCCCGATTATCTAATAATCTTAGTGGAATTACGACAATTAAAAGTTTTACGACAGAAGCTTATGAGATAAATCGTTTAAGACAAGATAGCAATGCCTACAGAAAGAGCAATCAAAAGGCTATTCGCTTATCCGCAGCCTTTATTCCTCTAATTCGCCTAATTATATTGGCTGGCTTTACTGCAATTTTGCTTTATGGAGGTCTTCAAGCCGCATCAGGAACATTGGCAGTAGGTACATATAGCGTACTTGTGTTTCTGACTCAAAGATTATTATGGCCTTTGACTCGTCTGGGGCAAACCTTTGACCTTTATCAAAGAGCAATGGCATCTATTAGTCGCGTCATGGATTTATTAGATACTCCTATTGCTATTCATTCAGGAGATATTGCTCTACCACTATCAACCATTAGAGGAGAGGTAAGTATCAACAATATTACCTTTGCCTATAATCAAAGACAGCCTGTAATCGAAAATCTTTCCCTTCATATTCCGGCAGGACAAACTATTGCCATAGTTGGTGCAACGGGTTCAGGGAAAAGTACCTTAGTTAAGCTACTGTTGCGACTCTATGAAATACGCTCAGGCAATATTACTGTAGATGGTAAAAATATTAAAGACATAGTGCTGTGGGATCTGCGTCGTGCAATTGGTTTAGTTAGCCAAGATGTCTTTTTGTTTCACGGTACCGTCAGAGAAAACATCAGCTATGGTTCTCCTGATGTCAGCACAAATCAAATTATTGAAGCAGCTAAAATTGCCGAAGCAGATAACTTTATTCGAGAATTGCCCCAGGGTTATGACACCGTTGTGGGAGAAAGAGGACAAAAGCTCTCTGGGGGACAAAAACAGAGAATTGCGATCGCCAGAGCTATCTTGAAAGATCCACCAATCTTAATTTTAGATGAGGCAACATCCGCCGTAGATAACGAAACCGAAGCAGCGATCGCTCGTTCCCTAGAAAAAATTACCCAAAATCGAACTACAATTGCGATCGCTCATCGTCTATCTACCATCAGACATTCTGACTGTATCTATGTAATGGAATATGGTCAACTGCTCGAACAAGGAACCCACGAAGAACTATTAGCCAAAGAGGGCGTATATACTAATCTTTGGCGGGTACAAACTGGTTCTAGGAAGGATAAACAATTAATTACATAAGCTAGAAAAATCTGCTCCAGTATGTAGAACATATTTTACATATCTTTTTGGTACTCTTCTAATAAATCTAAAAGATTAGCTTGGCACTGCATTGGCAATAAATCATTTAAGGGCAATTTAGTTTTTCCTCCAGCTAATTCAACGGGAATACCCTGCAAAATAGCGGTAACTGAATCTTCATTTAAAGAGTTATCTTCCAAGAGAGGATATACTTTTTCGGCAATAACAGTATGCAGATGAGCATCATTTAAATACAGATGCCATTTGGCTATATCGATATAAATGTTTTCGCCAATTTGGGCTGCTAAGGATTCTATTTGTTGTGTACTAGCCATTAGGTTTTAATTGTGGTGTAGTCTGCGATCGCTTTAATATATATAAAGTGTAATGCTAATATACCAAACCAGATACCGTTTACCCACAGTAACCAGGGCCACTCTGTTGATTTGAGATTATGCACAAACCATAAGCCAGAGTTGGTAGCAGTATAAACTCCTACATGAATCGCAAAGTTTATAAGATCATCTAAACGGCGATATTCTGGATCTGTTTTACGGTCAGGTTTGCGAGGCCAACGAGGAGGCATAAATTACTTTTTTAAATTGAGTATAGTGATCTGATATTAGTCACATTGTATCGGTTTAGCGGCTTTTTTCTTCAGCAAAATAGTCTCCTGACTTGCCCCCTGTTTTACTTAGCAAACGAATTTCTGAGATCTCCATTGATTTCTCCAGCGCTTTTGCCATATCGTACAGAGTTAGGGCGGTGACAGACACAGCAGTCAATGCCTCCATTTCTACTCCTGTTGAACCTTTGATAGCGACTTTAGCCGTGATTTCGTATCCAGGCAAATCGTAATCTGGGGTAATATTTACCTCAATTTTATGGATAGGTAAAGGATGACAAAGAGGTATCAAATTAGCAGTTTGTTTGGCTGCCATAATCCCAGCGATTTTGGCTGTACCCAATACATCACCTTTAGGAGCATTTCCTGCTTCGATAGTTTTCAACGTAGCCAAAGACATTTTAATTTTACCTTTGGCTATGGCTTGACGGCGAGTTACTTTTTTGGCTGAAACATCTACCATTTGAGCTTCTCCGCGATGGTTCAAATGGGATAAAGACTCAAAATTATTATTTTCTTGCATTGGTATCTAAAGTTCTGCTATTATTAAAAACTGTTGGGTTTATTCAGTCAATTACTGATTACTTAACATAAGGGCGAGTAGCTCAGTGGATTAGAGCATTTGGCTACGAACCAAAAGGTCAGGGGTTCAAATCCCTTCTCGCTCATTTTTTTAAACTAATTTTATCTTCTGTGGTCATTTTTCAGAGAATAACAATGTTAATCTACCCTAGGAGATAAAATAGATTATTTCTTGCTTCTATACTTATAAGAATCATTTAGTAGCTAGTGTTAACTGAAAACATATAACACTTTGTTATACCTTCTCAATGACCCCTAAGTCTCTTCATTTTGTTCTTAATAGTGAATAAGTCTTGAGTCAAACAGCTATAACTTTGGCGATTATCTGCAAATTTGCAACAGGCTGTGGCGACACTTATGACAGTTCATTATGTTTCGGAAAACACTCGTCGCCCCGAAATAGAACGATCAAAATATCCTCATCCCTTTAAAGAATGTCTTTCCATTTCTCATCTTGGTCGATTAAAAACCCTGTTCCCACTGTGGTTACATTTCTCATTTTGGGAGTTATAGGTATTACTTCGTTTATGGCATTGGGGATTGATGATTCCCCCAATATTGATGTACCGATTGTAACTATTAATGCCACTCAAAGAGGGGTTAGTCCAACAGAATTAGAGACTCAGGTGACCAAAAAAATTGAGGATGCGGTAGCTAATTTAGATGGGATCGATGAACTAAGCTCAACTATTACCGATGGTAGCTCTAGTACGGTAATTAAATTTGATTTAGGGGTAGATAGCGATCGCGCTGTTAATGAAGTCCGTAATGCTGTTTCCCAGATACGTCCTGATTTACCCCAGGATATAGATGAGCCGAGGGTAAACAAGCTACAGTTTACAGGCGGTACAGTGGTTACTTATGCTGTTTCTTCTGCTCAACGCTCGGTGGAAGAGATCGCTAACCTAGTAGACCTGACCATTATTCCCGAAATACTCAACGTTAATGGAGTAGGACAAGTAGATCGCTTGGGGGGAGTAGATCGAGAAATTAGGGTAAATCTTGACCCTGAACGATTGCAGGCTTATGGAATTACTGCCACCGACATTGATCAACAGATTGCCCAGTTTAATCTTAATTTATCAGGAGGGCGATCGGAAGTCGGGGGCAGAGAGCAAAGTGTGCGTACCTTAGGTAGTGCCAAAACCGTCAGTGATTTACAAGCTTATCCGATCAAACTTGGTAATGGAGATACTGTTCCTCTATCTAACTTTGGGGAGATTGCCGATGACTTTGAAGAATCGAGGCAAAAAGCATTTTTGAATGGACAGCCAGTAGTCGGCTTTGCGGTTAAACGTAGTTCAGGCACTACTTTAGTTTCTGTAGAAGAGGCGGTGACCAAAGAAGTTGCCCAGTTAAAAACTACTCTACCCAAAGACGTTAAGCTACAACTAATCTTTACCCGTGCTGATGAAATTCGGGCATCTTATCAAGGAACAATCAACGCCCTAATCTTGGGTTGTTTGCTGACAGTAATGACCGTTGGTATCTTTCTGCGAGATTGGCGAGTTACGCTAATTACCGCCACAGCCTTACCTCTATCTATCATTCCAACCTTTTGGGTAATGAAAACTCTAGGCTATACTCTCAACAGCATGAGTCTATTGGCTTTGGCTCTTGCCGTAGGAAACCTGGTGGATGATGCTATATGTATGATCGAGAATATAGATCGTCACCTGCAAATGAACAAGCAACCTTTCCAGGCAGCCATAGATGCAGCCAGAGAGATAGGTTTAGCTGTAGTCGCTACCACGGCAACTATCGTGGCGGTGTTTATTCCTGTAGCGTTCATGGGTGGTATTCCTGGTCAATATTTTCAACCTTTTGGGGTAACGGTGGCTGTATCCACCATGTTTTCTACCTTAGTAGCCTGTACTGTTACACCAATGCTGAGTGCGTATTTGCTGAAACCCAGGAAGCAAGCGTTTAAATATCCTCGTTTTCGTGCTTTTAATGCGGTAAGTTATGACATCACCCCAGTCGGTAGAGAGAATAGAGAACTAATTCCCCAAGCTGCATCGAATTTATTTGCTTCTTCTCAAGACTTAGACGTAAATGCGGGGGCAAAATTTCAGCCTTACCGTTTTGTACTTAATTTGGCTTTAAGAAATCGGATTACTACTTTGATTTTGGCAGGAGCATTTTTCTTGGCTAGTTTGCAGCTAATTCCTTATATACCCAAGGGCTTATTTGACAGTGGAGACACAGGACTTAGTACTATTCAAGTGGAATTACCTCCTGGTGCAAAACTAGAAAGTACTGAAGCCGTTGTTAAACAGTTAGAGCAAGTATTAGATAAGCAATCAGTTATCAAAAGTGTCTTGTCTGAAGTTGGGGAAGACGATCGGATCGATAAAGCTACGATCTCGGTTAAGCTGCTGCCAAAAACCGAACGATCGCTTTCTCAGCAAGAGTTTCAAGACCAAATGAGAAAAGTCTTTACAAAAATTCCTGGGGCAAGAATCAGTTTTCAGAGTCAAGGGGCGGGAGGCAGTGATAAAGATGTTTCCCTGATTCTAGGCAGCAACAATTCAGAGATTTTGATCGAAACTGCCAATGAGTTAGAAAAGCAAATGAGAGCCATACCAGGTCTAGTAGAAGTCACTTCTAGTACCAGTTTGGTCAAACCTGAAGTTATTATTCAACCTGACCCTCGTAGGGCAGCCGATTTAGGAGTTTCCGTCCAGGAGATCGCCAGTACTGCTTCTTTAGCCTCGATTGGCAATAGCGATTCTAACCTGGCAAAGTTCAACCTAAGCGATCGCCAGATACCGATTAGAGTGCAAATAAACCCTGCCAAACGCCAAGATATAGAGTCTCTCAAGAACTTACGTATACCTAGCCGTGATGGGACATTAGTGCCACTTAAATCTGTAGCTACCATTAGTTTAGGAAGTAGTCCAGCTACCATTGAAAGATTTAATCGTAATCGTCAGGTAACGGTAGAAGGAAACTTACAGGGAATGGCTTTGGGAGATGCGATCGCTAAAATCCGTGCTTTACCCGCGATGAAAAACCTATCTCCTGAAGTCAAAGAAGAACCATCGGGAGACGCAGAAATTATGCGGGATATCTTTTCTCGCTTTGGCGGGGCGTTAGGTTTGGCTATCTTATGTATCTATGCCATTTTAGTGCTGCTATATAATAATTTCCTTTACCCTTTCGCAATTTTGGTAGCACTACCTCTATCGGTCGGTGGCGCGCTTCTAGGACTGTTAATTACCCAAAAAGAACTGGGACTATTTGCCCTAATCGGTATTGTCTTATTAATGGGATTAGTAACTAAAAACGCGATTCTACTAGTAGACTTTGCCTTGGCGGGAATAAAAGAAGGTAAACCTGTGCGTAAAGCAGTTATTGCTGCTGGGGTATCGCGCTTACGTCCAATTTTGATGACTTCTATTTCTACAGTGGCGGGAATGATGCCCATTGCTCTAGAACTTGGTTCGGATGGTGAAGTTCGCAGTCCCATGGCGATCGCCGTTATTGGCGGTTTTACTACTTCTACCCTTTTGACTTTGGTAGTTGTACCTGTACTATTTACCTATGTCGATAGCTTTTTGCGTTGGCTGGGCAAGTTTTTAGGAACTCGCCGTGAACAACAATCTATTACTCAACCAACTGTAGGCAATAAATAAACTTAAATATCAACATGGCGATTGCGAGACGGCGCGGACTCGGCGGTTTCCGTCGATAAGCGACCGTCGAGGGTGGACTTGCTAGCGGGTGTGGAACAAGGCTAACGTCCCGCATAAAGTTGCCCCGTTTAGGGGCAACACGGGGACTCTTAAACAGAGCCGTTTCCACCCGCTCTTTCGGTGGCGCGTCCCTCGCCATCAAAAATGATAACGCAGCGAATCAAATTCAGTATAATTGGGAATGTTTTAAATAAGTAAAACTTAGACAGTTTAAAAATTAATTAATGAAGTTTCGATTTATCGATCTATTTGCTGGTATAGGCGGAATTAGGCTAGGTTTTGAGAGTGTTGGCGGGAAATGTGTTTTTTCATCTGAATGGGATAAATACGCTCAAGATACTTATGAAGCTAATTTTGGCGAACGTCCTCAAGGTGATCTTACCCAAATAAAACCTGAAACAATTCCAGAACACGATATTTTATTAGCAGGATTTCCCTGTCAAGCATTTAGTATTTGTGGTGATCGACAAGGTTTTTTAGATACAAGGGGAACTTTATTTTTTAATATCGAAGAAATTCTTAAAATTAAAAAGCCTTATGCTTTTCTACTAGAAAATGTAAAAAACTTAAAATCTCACGATCAAGGACGAACATTCAAAACTATAATTAAACGTCTAGAAGCTTTAGATTATCATGTTCATCATACAATTTTAAACTCTTTAGATTTTGGTGTTCCTCAGAAAAGAGAACGAACTATTATTGTGGGCTTTAGAGATAACATTAAATTTTCTTTTCCCAACCCAATTAGTATTAAGCCTAATTTATCAACGATTTTAGAAAATGATTGTGGCGTCGATTCCAAATATTTTGTTTCTCCAGAAATAAGAAAAAAAAGAATACTAAAGGTCAAATTAAACTATCCAATTCCTTCTATTTGGCATGAAAATAAAAGTGGTAATATTTCCGCTCTTGAATACTCTTGTGCTTTGAGAGCAGGAGCATCTTACAATTATCTTTTAGTGAATGGAATTAGAAGACTAACTCCAAAAGAATTACTTCGACTCCAAGGTTTTCCTGATAACTTTAAAATTGTTGTGCCTTATACTCAAATTCGGAAACAAACAGGTAATAGTGTAACTGTCCCTGTAATAAAAGCTGTTGCTCAAAAAATGATTACGAGTATCGAATTAAAATCTCCTGCTGCACCCGAATACATTCAAAATCAATTATGGGAAACAGTACCAACAACAATATAAAAACTGCCCAGAATGCTCTTGATTCAATTATAAAAAAATCTAGAGTACACTTTTATAAACCAATTCAAATTGCGGAAATCTTATGCAAACATAGAATTCAAGAAAAAATTAATTTGGAACAATTAGAAGATTACAGGAATGTTTCCAAAAAATGGCGAGATAAAATAACCCAAAAATTTCTCGGAAGAATTTGTACTTCAAGCGCAAAATTTCAAGATAACTTGTTTGAAGCCAATGCCATGCCGACCCAATTATTAGCAATACTAGGCGATTTTAATCAGCAAAAAAATGGTATTGTTGAAGCTCATATTTATAAATCATTTTCAAATAAGTACTTTCAATTAAATAATGCTTTGAATTATTGCCTTAATCCTCAATATAGTTCTTTCAAACTAGATGAGTTTATCAGTTCATTTTGGAATGAAGCAGGATTGAAAAGATCGATTGATAAAATATTAGAGATTATTGTGTATGCGCTATTTGAAACTATTGTCACTAATGCAGATATCAAAGTTGAAATTATTGCTAACGATCCAAATCAAATTCTTGATGAATTTTCTGAGTTCGCTGAAAAAGTAATAGGACTTAATGGTAAAAACAAAAGATTTAAATTCAACGCGCATTTCCATCGAGTAGGAGTTACTAATGCTGCTGATCGCGGATTGGATATTTTTGCTAACTTTGGTGCTGTAGTGCAGGTCAAGCATTTAAATTTATCTGAAGAAATAGCAGCAGGAATCACTGAAACAATTACAGCTAATAAAATTGTAATTGTATGTAAAAATGCCGAAGCAAAAATCATTAATTCATTATTGACTCAGATAGGATGGCGATCGCGCATTCAAAGTATTATTACCATTGAAGAATTATCAGATTGGTACAACAGAGCTTTAACAGGAAAATATCATCTTTTGCTAGGGAACAATCTATTAGAAAATATTAGAGAACAAATTCAGCTAGAATTCCCGTCAGTTGGTAATAAGCAATTTAATGAGTTTGTCAAAGAGAGAGGATATGACCAAATTCAGTGTGATAATTGGAAATCTTTTTATATTGAGTAATTAAACGCCTAGTGTGAATTAGGAAAAAAGGAGGAAAAGACAGAAGATGAAAGTTATCAAGCTGTCCATCTAAATATCTTTCCTCATGAATAGCATAGACTTTGAAAGCCTATTAGTCATAGTTTTTGTCCTTGTAGATGAC
>JBBSPC010000152.1:0-10687 GCA_038259125.1 Chroococcales cyanobacterium
GCCCTAAAAGCGGCTCCCCCAGATGCGCTCAAACTGATCAAGCAGGTGTGGGCTAACTCTGGGACGTTTGCTAATGGTTGGCGAACGAATCTGACCGCCATCGGCACCTACGGAACTGACTATCTGCATCGAGCAGGTGTTGCCTACGCTGGGCTAGGGGCTAACGTCATCGAGGATGCCATCTACCCGACGGTGTTTACCGATGAGGATGGACAGCCATTGAGCAGCGACAAGCGATATGTCTTGCACTTTGAGAAGGAGCAAATCCCTCCAGTCCGAGCCTTTTGGTCACTCACGATGTACGATGAGCGTCAGCTTTTTACTGCCAATCCCATTGACCGATTTGCAATCGGCGATCGTGACCAACTCACTTTCAATCCTGACGGTTCGCTCGATCTGTATATTCAACGGGAGTCACCTGGCCAAGACAAGGAATCAAACTGGCTGCCTGCCCCACAGAGCGGACTCTTTACGATGAACCTTCGCCTGTATTGGCCGAAAGCTGAAGCCCTCAACGGTACTTGGATGCCACCAAGCGTGAAGCAAGTGAAGTAAGTCTTCGATCGATTATCTAAAACCGCAACGATTGGAACCTACTCCGACCGCCACTCCATTGAAGATCTACTTATTAATACTCAAAGTGGACGCAACCCTTATGACGCAAATTCTACGACGAAAAAATGGACTGTACTGGCTAGTTGTCCTCGCCCTGATATTGGCGATCTTGGGTGCTAAAATCAATGGTTTGGCGGCTCAACCTGTTGTGGGCGGATGGCAAAAGATTGCCGACGAAATTGCCACTGCTCCAACTACAAATCAAACCACTGCCTTTAATCTGTTTGCTCAGGGGGTGACAAGAAACTCCAAAGTGGCTTTGGTATAGCAGCGGAGAAATTTTGGTCGCTAAGGGATTTTTTGGCAGTAACTGTCCCACTTATGATAGTTGGACTAAAAATCTTTTGTGCGTCTTGTAGAAGATTTACTTTCACTACTTTATTTTTTTCTTCTTCTGCTTTTGGTAAAGTCAGATTGAGAATACCGTCTTTGTAGTCAGCAGTAACGTTGGTGTTTTGAATTTTTACTGGTAGAGGAATTACTCTAGAGAACTTGCCGTATCTAAATTCAGAGCGAGTATTACCATCTTCTTCAGTTTTGGTTTCTGATTTTCTTTCACCTGCGATCGCCACACGGTCAGCCATTACCTGAATATCTAAGTCCCCCGCTTCCATGCCTGGAACTTCTAGTTTTAGATGAACTGCATCATCAGTTTCAGTTAGTTCGGCTGCTGGGATTTTAGATAGATTACTAAAGTCACCCCAGTTAGCGGGAGTTAAAGCATCATCGAATAAACGGTTTAATTGACGCTGCATTGAGTCCATTTCTTGCCAGGGGTTATATCTTACTAAAGCCACGATCGTTGTCTCCTTTGACTAGCGGTGCGACCCCGCGTCGGCGAAAGACGCAAGGGAACGCGCACCAAGACATAGTTTTTAAGGTGCGAGTCCTTTAAAGAGTCGCACCTGGATTAACTTAAAGTTTCTGTATATTTCGCGCTCGATATTTATATATTAATCAGCCAGCAAAAATTAAATAAGTGTGGCTTGTATCCCATATATAGTAGTGTTTTATGCCCGAACAACTAATTAGTTGAATTGGTTGGGAAAACTATACTTGTAACGGTTCGGTTAGATTTATTCAACCTTAAATAAAACTATGAAGCTCGAACGTTTAATTAGTATTGACGGTGCTGTCTTGGTGGTCTATTACGTTGGCGACCTTTGCTATCAGTATGAAATTTTATTCTGGGATTCTTCGATCCATCAGCCTCAAGAAATATACGAGACAGCAGATAAAGCTTTAAATGTAGGTATTGAAAGTATCAAGACAACAATCGGTTATTAAAACTAGTTAATCTAAAATGCGGTATTTGCTAACGCCATAACTAAACTAAAATCTTTAAACTTCTCTTTCTTGCTCGATCCTACGACATAGTGGTATTTTTGTACCCAACTATTGTATTATTTTTGATTTTATTATGACTGTTATTTGCCCTACTAAGGTAGACGAAGTATTTAGCCTACCCAAAACTTTAAAACACTATCCAATCCCTCTTTATAGTTGCTCTATAGCTGCTGGTTTCCCATCCCCTGCCGACGAGTTTCTAGAGGGAAAACTCGACCTCAATCAGCATCTCATTCATCATCCTTTGGCTACTTATTTTGTCAGGGTATCGGGAGAATCAATGTTGGGTGCGGGTATTCATCCAGGGGATTTATTAATCGTCGATCGCTCGGTAGAAGCCCGTGATGGCAAAATAGTTATTGCTGTAGTCAATGGAGAATTGCTGGTCAAACGCTTAAAGCTTGAAGGAATGCAACCATATTTGGTAGCAGAACATCCTGACTATCCCCAGCTAAAGATTACCGAAGCGATGGAGTTTCAAATCTGGGGTGTAGTTACTAGCGTTATTCATTCTGTTTAAATATATGTGCGGTAGATTTAGTCTAGATACAACCAAGGCAGAAATAGCTAAAGAGTTTAAGTGCGCTGAAGTAGCTTTGGGTTATGGAAAATTTAACGTTGCTCCATCTCAACATATTACCGTCGTTATCAATGCAGGAGAAGATAACGAAGCCGTACTAATGCGCTGGGGCTTGATTCCCAGTTGGGTAAAGAATTTAGATTCTTGGAAGAGTAATCTAATTAATGCCCGTGTAGAAACGATTGAGGAAAAACCCAGTTTTAGAGATGGTTTTAAAAAGCGTCCTTGTCTGATTCCCGTATCGGGATTTTATGAATGGAATAAAAATAAACAACCTTACTACTTTCACCAAGATAAGACTTTATTTGCGCTGGCTGGTATTTGGTCAACTTGGAATAATCCCGAAACAGAAGAAAAACTTCTATCCTGCACGATTCTAACAACAGAAGCCAAAGGCGCGATCGCCGATATTCATCATCGAATGCCAGTGATTATTCCAAATGAATATTACGATCTTTGGTTGGGAGATGTAGAAGGACGAAAAGAACTAATTGAGGCTTTACCCGAAATAGATCTGCAACTATATCCAGTCAGTAAAACGGTCAACAGCCCTAAGCATGATAGTCCCGAATGTATCGCATCAATATGATGCCAGGAGTGCTTAAACCCAGTCAGAAGAAGATTGCACTAATTGACTGTAATAACTTCTACGTTTCTTGTGAGCGAGTTTTCAATCCCGCTCTGGTGGGCAAACCAGTAATCGTTCTGTCCAATAATGATGGCTGTGCTGTAGCGCGGTCGCCTGAAGCGAAAGACTTGGGAATCAAGATGGGCGTGCCATTATTCAAAATCAGAAAACTGGTAGAGCAAAATCAAGTAGAAGTCTATTCCTCAAACTACTGCCTCTATGGTGATATGTCGGCAAGAGTTATGGCTACCCTGTCTCACTTTTCTCCCGATGTGGAGATTTATTCCATTGATGAGGCTTTTGTGGATTTATCCTGGCTTCAGGGTGATGAACTTACTGAGTATGCGATCGCAATTAGAAGAACGGTGATGATGTGGACTGGTATTCCTATCTCAATTGGTATTGCTCCTACTAAAACTCTGGCGAAGATAGCCAATCGCGTGGCTAAGAGGCAAAGTCAGTATCGGGGAGTGTTTATCTATCCTCAAGGGGAAGCAGAACGAGAAGCTGTATTAAAAGCGATCGCTGTTGAAGATATCTGGGGCATCGGCAGACAATACGACACTTGGTTGAGAAACAACACGATCGACAACGCGCTCTTATTAAGAGATACGCCAGAATGGATGATTCAAAAGAAAATGGGCATCGTTGGTGTCAGATTAATCAGGGAACTCAACGGTATCTCTTGTTTACCTTTGAAGCTTGCCCCCAAGCCCAAGAAAGCCACCTGCGTCTCTCGAAGCTTTCGACATCCAGTAAAATCCTTAGAGCAGATGAAAGAAGCTGTAGCCACTCATATAACATCAGCAGCAGCAAAGCTGAGAAATCAGCAGCAAAATACGACGGCAATTACAATTTTTATTCTCACCAGCAGGTTCAAAGATAACTATTACTCCAACTCTATTACCCTTCCTTTACCAGTTGCTACTAACCGCACTCCTGAGTTAATTAACGCTGCCCTTAGAGGTTTAGAGCTAATCTATCGTAAAGGCTACCAATACAAGAAATCTGGAGTGATTATGCAGGGACTACAGCCAGAGAACCAAATGCAGAGTAATGTTTTTTTACAGAACTACGATCCTCAAAAGCAACAAAAGCTGATGGAAACTATCGATCGCTTGAACGAAACTATGGGCAGAAATACCGTATTCTGGGCTGCCAGTGGAGTTAAAAACTCTTGGGCTACTAAGAGAGATAATGTAAGCCCCAGATACACTACGAATTGGGATGAGCTACCTATCGTTAAAGCTTCTTTCTGGTTTCAAGAATTACTTGAATAATGACTATGCCTAAAATTCCCGACTGCGATCGCTGTTCTCTTTATGCTCACAATCCCCACTTAATTTGTGCGGTTCATCCCGACGGTGTAGAAACTGATAAATGCTTGGATTTCAGACCAGACCCCAATGCACACATAGAAGAAAAATGGAGTCCTCAAGGGTATAGCTGGTGTGCGATTCGTTGTTCTGAAACCTATATAAATAGGGGGATAGAACACATTTCTAAAGTAATCCATTCTGGGTAGAGTTCGCACTTTCAATCCTTTAGAAATGATAACTTACAGTTCATCAAAGTGAGGTGAGTATCCTAGAAAACCAAGTCTTTGCGCCCTTGTGCGGGGTGAAAAGCGTACAGCGTCCCTCTCGGTGACGAGAGAGAGAAGTTTCCCTTATATCTGGGCTGATAATCCAGATATAATCTGCGGGAGTAAAAGCGGACAGAGTGACAATTGCTGAAAACGCCTAACCGCAAGCAAGAGTTCTATATCCGACCCTGGACTAAGATAATCTCAAGGAATAGGACATCGTGGGGTAGACAAGCGAATCATTTACCGAACCACCTATATAGCCTAGCAGGGGGTATAAGCTAGTGGTGTAAAAGACCACACCCTGCGTCTGAAATATCAGACAGAGCATAATTTTCTATAAGACTACCAGGTTCTTATAGCGCGCAACTAGCTCAATAGATGGATAGATGAACCCTAACGAACTCGAACAAATGACTGTAGGAACGAAGTAACCCAATCACATCCCCAGAAAACTGGTAGGTATCAAACCGTATGGTGTGACAGGAAAGGATGGGTCAAGAAGCTAATGCCTAACCTGAATTGACGGGTAATGCCAGAAAAAGGATGGGGTAACGCCCAGGATATGCAGACGTGACCCACAAATGTATCAAAGCTAAAGGTGTAAGTATCAGTGAACAAGCCTAATACAGATTCAAAACTGAAGACTGTGGGATGGGCCAATATCAATTGGCAACAAGTCGATAGATATGTCTTCAAGCTGCAAAAACGCATTTATGCTGCTTCTCGTCATGGAGAAATAAAAAAAGTACGAAAGCTCCAAAAAACACTAATGAATTCCTGGTCTTGTAAGGCATTAGCGGTAAGAAGGGTAACAACTGAAAACCGAGGCAAAAAGACAGCAGGAGTGGATGGGGTAAAATCTCTGTCCCCAGCAGCACGTCTCAGACTTATAGGGCAACTCAAATTAACAGGAAAAAGTAGACCAACTCGACGAGTTTGGATACCTAAGCCTGGGAAAGAGGAGAAACGTCCATTAGGAATACCCACCATGTACGACCGCGCCCTACAAGGAGTAGTTAAATCTGCACTAGAACCAGAATGGGAAGCTCAATTTGAAGCATCCAGTTTTGGTTTTCGACCAGGAAGAGCATGTCAGGATGCAATAAAGACAATTAAACTGGCAATACAACAAAAAGCCAAGTACGTGCTTGACGCTGATATTGCCAAGTGTTTTGATCGCATCAACCACAAAACCTTACTCCATAAACTCAACTACAGAGGAAAAGCCAGGCAACAAATTAAAGCTTGGCTAAAAAGTGGAGTCATAAACCAAAAGGTATTTACTGCCATATCTGAAGGAACACCGCAAGGTGGGGTTCTTTCGCCTTTACTAGCGAATATTGCCTTGCATGGCATGGAAAATATGCTCATGGAATACGCTAAGACGCTAGATGTCAGAAAAAAAGACAAACCAAATAGTCAAGTAAGTTGGCAAGTAAAGGTCAAACAATTAACATTTGTTAGATATGCCGATGATTTTGTCGTAATCCATCACGACCTTCATGTCATCCAAAGATGCCAAGAATTAATCTCGGAGTGGTTAAAAGACATTGGCTTGGAATTAAAACCATCCAAAACTAGGATAACTCATACTCTAATTCCTGAGTTGAGTGAAGATGGCAAAGCAGGATTTGATTTTCTCGGATACAACATTCGACAATTCCCTGCTGGTAAGTACGTCTCATCTAGAAATAGATACATAGGCGCACTAGGTTTTAATACCTTCATAATCCCCAGTAAAGATGCTTGTAAAAGACATCAAGCTCGGATAAGAGAAGCCATCAGAAAACACAAAAATTCTCCACAAGCTCAATTAATAATCGAGCTTAATCCTGTAATTAGAGGATGGTGCAATTATTACAAGTTTTCAGATGCCTCTGGCAGAAACGTTTTATCAAAACAAGACCATTTAGTCTTTAAAAAACTAAGAGCATGGGGCAGACACCGATGCGGGAATCTTAAAGATGCTCGTAGGAAATATTTCACCAAAATCGGTAATAGAAATTGGATATTCGCGACCCAAGAAGGAAATGCAAACCCCTTTCGGTTACTTTTTCATAGTGATTTCGGTAGCAGTTCGATGAATTATGTGAAAGTTAAAGGCGATAAAAGCCCGTATGACGGCAATCTAATCTATTGGAGTACCAGAATGGGGCGAAATCCCGAAATGCCCATATCGAAAGCTATTCGGCTTAAGAAACAAAAGGGCAAATGCAACTGGTGTAAACTACATTTTCGTGAAGGAGATATTCTAGAAGAGGACCATATTATTCCTACGGCGTTAGGCGGAAAGAATATATACGAAAATCTTCAACTACTTCATGCACATTGCCACGATGAAAAAACAGCACTGGACTTAATTGATATTAGGAATAGACAATCATCAATTTTCTTTATGAAATTAACCCAGGAATGGTCAAAAATAGATTATCTCTGGATTGATGATATTCCTGTTGTCATAACCAGTAGTTGAGAAGTCAGTTAATGACAAAGTGGGTACATTTGAGTAGCCGTGTGTCGTGAAAGTGACAAGCACGGTTTCGGATGGGAGGGGTAAGCTGGTAACAGCTACCTCGACCCTAACATGGTGACGAACTGATTGCTAATAGACCTTCTCGTTACACTCAGGCTGAACAATTAGAGATTTTAGACAATTATCCTTTCTTTACTGGCATTTGTCCTCAATGCAGACATGAATTTAATCGAGATAATCTGACCGTTCATTTTGATTGTCCTGAATGTGGTTGGATGGATGATTCCATTTAAGGATTGGGAATACTGGGGAGGACGCGATGTTTGAGGTTGCCTCAAACATTTCAGCCGTCCGTATTGAGTAGCAAGCTTCGCTCTAGCTCGGCGATCGCACCCAAACCTTGACCCTATGAAAAAATCAATTCAAGCTAAATTATTCTTGTTCTACCTGAGATTCAAGAAACCTATAATTATACTCTCAATAGTCGCAGCTACAATCATCATTGGTTTGGATAATTGGCTCAAATTTAAAGATAAAACTATCGATCTGACCCCCTGGAAAGTAACTACTATTGATAGCGGTTCTAGCCTTATTGTGACTCGTCATGATGAAACTAAAACTATTAGCCTATGTGGTGTTGCATCTATAGAAAATGAAACCAAACAGTATCTAACTTCAGTAATCAACCTTGGCGATGGTACGGTGGAACTCGAACGAGTAAGGAATAGTTATGAAGCCTGGGTGTCACTCAAGCCAGGATACGATGTGGAACTAGTAAAGCACTTATCTAATACGCCCGATGAATTAGTAGGGCAAGAGATTCATCTCAACAGTTGGCTAATCGAAAGAGGTAAAGCCCGTCGGGATATCAAAGAAGCTTCTCAATGTAGAGAACCCGAACATTTAGCCTGGGCTGAGACGATTGCTAAAGAAGGTAAATTTGGTATTTGGCAAGACAATTAAGCTTGTTCTTGATTAGTGCGATCGCTCTCTTCAATTGTCGCTACGCGGTTTTGTTGTTTTCCCCCTTTCATCCCCTCTGGGGTTCGGTCGCTGCGCTGACCCCACTTTCGGCAACGCTTGGCTATCACACAGCAGTTTCAGTATAGCGGGGGCTAGTATGTCGCGATCGCGGTTTAATTATGCGGGGACACCCCACACCCCATAACGCTCGGCAAGGGTTACACAAGCTGCGTCGGGCTATTTTTATATGGTTGCTTCGCATTTCTAAATTTGCCCGCCTTGCCCTATGCCTTCGCTACGCCCCCGCTTTTGAGAGTGCGTTGTTTCTCTCTTTTGGGGGTTTTTGCTCGTGTCTGTTTCTCTTCCTGTTCGTCGTTCTTTCTTTGTCGGTTTTGGTTCTTCTCGCGTGTCCGTTCCTTTCCGTCGCGTTGTCGGTCTGGCGTTGGCTGGTGGCTGCTGTTCCTGGTCTGTGCGTCCTTCTTCTCGTTCGTTCTCTGGCTCGGTGGTGTGTTCTGTGTTCGTGTCTCGTTCTGCTGCTGCTGAGTTTGCCCTGTCTTGTTCTCGTTTGGTTGGCTTTTCTGTGGCTGTTCGTCCTGGGGTATAGCCGACATACTTGTAAATTAGGACATGACGTAAAGTTTTGTAAAATCCAGGGTTAGTTTAGGAGCAAAACATCACCAAAAAAGGCTATTTATGGGCAAGTTTTCTATTCTTTGTGACGTTTGAAGCTAATTTACTGTACCCCAGACATTACAACCCAACTATCTTTTTTGGGTAAGTTGGTAATTTGTTTCTCGCACAGCTTTTTATCCAAAATACTCTACAAAGTAGTCAGAAAGACAGTTTCAAGAGTTTTGCAATACTGGAGGACAAACTACTTTTTTACATTGCTTAACATCGTGTCCTATTTCGCACATATGTCGGATATACGCCGTCCTGGCGTTTGCTCTGTCTCTGGCTCGGTCTGGCTTGTCTCTGTGCCTGTGCTTCGCTAGTTTTCTTGTTGGCGGTTCGTCCGCCTTTTTTTGATCTATTAGCGATCGCAAATACTTTCAGCAATAATTCCCCACAAGTTCTTCAAGTTTCATCACTAAGATCTAAATTAGATTGGAGAGAGGCTGAAAAAGTAGAAATTATGACTACGCTATCAAAAAAAGATGTCAAACAAAGTGAACTATTAAATCAATTAGTTCTCGATTTTGATACTACTGAAATAGTTGGTCGCGTTAAAAAGCTCTGGCTCGATGTCAAAGCACATCAGGTAAAAGGTTTAACCTGCGCTCACGGAATATTTGAGCGTGAGAAACGATTGTTTTCTTGGGATAAAGTGGTTACAGTCGGTCATGATAGCATCCTCGTTAATACTGAAGAGCTAGAGGAAATCAAACAACCTGAGTTGATAGATGATGTAATCGGGCTAAAAGTATGGACAGATGCAGGTAATAAAGTAGGTAAACTGGTAAATTACTGTATGGATACCCAAACTGGTGCTGTAGTTGCTTATTTATTCACCTCTAATGGTTGGCGTGGAATTGCTAACGGAACTTATATGCTGTCTCCTAATGCGGTGATTACCTCTGGGAGTCAGCGAATCATTGTGGCTGAAGCTGGTGTTGAAGATGCTCAACAGTACGAAGAGGGTTTAAACAAGAAAATTCAGCATACCAAGGAATTTATTCAGGACGACATCGCCAAAAGTCAGTCAGATTTTGGTGTAGTAGTACAAAATACTCAAAAAGCTGCATCTGGGTTACAAACAAAAGCTCACCATGAAATTGAAGTAGCTAGAGAAAAGCTGTCTGATACTGCCAAGCAGCTTCAGCATAAAACCAAAAAAGTATCCAGCCAAGAAGGAGAAAAATTAGCTAAATTTGAAGTTAATAATGTAGAAGCAAAAGATTCTTCTGAAGAGACTGAGGGGCAATTAAGATCATCCGATGCAGAATCAGAAATTGACACCGAAGAAACCTCTTGTATCTAGGGCTGCTATGGGGAAGTCAGAAATTCAAAACTACTAGGCGATCGCAACATCCATAACAGTCAGCTATCGATAAATATTTAAGTGCCTTACACTCAGTCTGTCTCGCTCATCGCTCGGCTGATTACGGCTTGCCTAAAGAGTGCGGACAGCATAGCACAGCCAGTCGCTCACCGTGTTGTTGCAGCTATCTTTTATTTCTTTTTAGAGGTAGCTGCTTTTATTTATTTGGGTCGCTCGTCGTAACCTCCTCTCTCCCATCGTTCGCTTTATGCCCGTGCTTTCTATCATGGGGTATAAGTAGCAAGTGTACAGATAATTACTCTAAGGCTGAAAGTGCTGTGCTGTAAGTGTTTTAGAACTAGATTTGGCGATCGCTACTTTGTATCAATTGAACTTTAGTTTATTTAGTACAGAAATTTATAACGAGATTTTAATGGTTTCAGGGTTCTAAATCTCACAGGGTTTAATTGGTAAAGTTCTTAGCGTAACTTTCTGCACGGTTGCTACTCGCA
>JBBSPC010000153.1:0-10680 GCA_038259125.1 Chroococcales cyanobacterium
AACCCTAACTAAGGTAGGGGTTACTGTTACTTGATGTATTGCTGCTTGTTCGGGATTTTTGCTAATGTCAATTACTTTTAAAGTATAAGGATTGGCTAAACCCTGTTCTAAAAGCTGATGAATACTACTCAAAGTTTTTTCAGCATGAGAATTATCGCTTTTGATAAATAGGCGCAAAACGTAACCCCCTGAATGCTCTGAGGCTATTCTAGGTGTGTTGGAATCTGAATCTAGAAATGTATTATTAATTTCTGAAGTCCTATGAGAAGAATATTTGGGGTCGAGGCGAATAATTAAATCTCTTTGTTCCCAAAGCTGAGGAAAATTTAGCCTGTAGGTTTCAATCACTGCGCGATTACAGTGTTCTTCTTGCCAAGGAGCAATATGCCAAGTGGTTGTAGGCTCTAGTCCAAATAATACTTGTAGCAAAGGAATAAAACGCTGTACGGCTGGATAAACTTCAGCGATAGTTTTGATCTGCTGTGACTGGGGATCTAGCCAGCGTTCTACTGTTGCAGTGTATCCAGGCACCAAAAAATGGGGAGAATCGACTAATCCCCATTTTTCTTGTAATCCTAGACATAAATGAATATGCCATTGAGCCTGTTTATTTGGATCTATACCGTAAATTAAATCCCCCCCTGGGGTAAACAAAGCAATACCTTTATAGATGTCGGGCAAAGGAAATGAATTGTCGATCAATTTGAGTAATTGGTTGTAGATGCTAATATTGGAATCATATCCTTATTCTGCTTCAACATCTTTGATTTACTGAAATTTAGTTTTTAGACTGTTTTTAGACTCTGCCTCGAAGCATCATTGCCATTTCGTTAGCCGTAGGGGACATCTCCAAAGCCACTTCTTCAGTAATTCTGCCTTCTTCATAAAGACAAAATAGTGCTTGATTAGTGGTAATCATGCCGTCATATTCTCCGTTCTGCATTAACTGATGAATTTCGTCATATTTACCCTGCTTAATATAGTCTTTGACGGTTTCTGTGTTTACCATGATGTCATGATACGCTGCTCTTTTTTCATCCGTTGTCCGACATAAACCTTGGGAAATTACCGCAACTAATGATTCAGAAATAGCAATCCGCATGGCATCTTGTTCTTCGGCACTGTAAAGAGTCAAGATTCTTTCAATGGTTTTGATTGCGCTATTGGTGTGCAAAGTTCCCATAACCAGGTGACCCGTTTGGGCTGCTTTGAGAGCCGTATTAACCGTTTCGCGATCGCGCATCTCGCCGATCAGAATAATATCAGGGTCTTCCCTTAGCGCTGCTTTGAGCGCATTGTCGAACATACGGGTATTAATACCAACTTCTCGCTGCTTAACTAAAGACTTTTGGCTTTGATGGACAAATTCAATCGGATCTTCGATGGTAATAATGTGTTTGGCGTGTTCTTTGTTGATGTAGTCTACCATCGCTGCCATGGTCGTCGATTTACCCGAACCAGTAGGTCCTGTTACTAGAATCAAACCTTTATGGACATCAGAAATATCTTGAAACACAGGGGGTAAACCTAACTGTTCCATGGTCAAAATCTTGAGGGGAATCAGTCGCATTACCAAAGCTGGACCTCGTAAGGTATCAAAAATATTAATCCTTACCCTCGCAAAGTCATATTGAGTCGCACCATCAAATTCTAGGTCGTGTTTAAATCTGGCTACTTCTTCCTCGGTTAATACCTCGTGTATCCAACTCATGAAGGTATTTAGATCTGTTTTGGGATACTTAGTTAGTGCCATTTCACCGCGATCGCGCATTCGTGGCACTTCATTTACGCCTAAATGTACGTCGGAGCATCCTTGTTCGTAGGCTTTTTTGATAATGTATTCTAGAGAAGGTTGACCAGATGCACGTTGAGGTTTGCTCGCTCTTATCTGCGCGCTGTGGTTCTCTAGTTTTGGCTGATTACTTGCCATTCCCAAGGTTGATGGTGGTGGTGGTGGCGGTGGTAATGGTTGCGAGCCTAATTTTTGATTCATTTTATGATTGTTATTTTGAATTGTGGTCTTGGCTACGTTTAGTATGCCCAACCACCTTCAATTTTCTAACAGGACCTACAAGTAGGGTAAATAGGCAGGAAACAATAAACCTGGGTACAGATTGAAGACTACGGGACTGGGGGCTAGGAAAATTCTATTTTCAGTTTAATTATGTCGCTCTACTTAAAAACATTTTAAACTGATAAAAGACCAAGTAAATTAGATAAGCGCGATCGCTCTCTACAATTCAAATTGATTAATAAAAACACTAAATGTTATTTTATGTTGCGTCCAGAACAAAGATCTAAACTAGATGATTCTAACGATCTTTCTTTTTATAATTCTCCCCGTTTGGTAACTCATGTAGATCGGGGATTTATCGATCGCCTGACCAATCTTTATCGAGAAAAACTTCAGCCAGACACGCGTATTCTTGACTTAATGAGTAGCTGGGTATCTCATTTACCGCATGAGATGAAGTTTGCTCATGTAGAGGGTCATGGCATGAATGAAGAGGAATTAGCTAAAAATTCCCAGTTAGATCATTATTTTGTCCAAAATCTCAATCAAAATCCCAAATTACCTCTAGAAGATGCCGATTTTGATGGAGTATTAATTACTGTATCGATACAATATTTGCAGTATCCTGAAGCGATTTTATCTGAGATCCAGCGGATTTTAAAACCCAATGGTATAGTAATTATCAGCTTTTCTAATCGTATGTTTTATCAAAAAGCGATCGCAGCTTGGCGCGATGGCACGGATACGGACAGGGTAAATTTAGTCCAAAAATATTTTGAGTCAGTTGACGGTTTTAGCAAACCAGAAGTAATCGTCCATCAACCTCCTTTACCTGGTTTTTTACAAATGCTAGGATTAGCAGGAGGCGATCCATTCTATGCCGTAGTTGCCCACAAGCAATAAGGAGACAAAATCATCAAAGATAAGTTAACTCCTGACCTCTGACCTCTGACCTCTGACCTCACTCCATTATCTCTTTACCTACAGCCTTGTATCTATTCCAGCCTATTTTAGCTCGGCGATCGGGAAAGTCTTTAACAATAACGCCCAGACCTGGCGATCGCTGAAAAGCAACTAATAACGGAATTTCTTCTTTAAACAAGGGCAGTTGTGCTTCTGCGAGAAATTTTTTGGCATCTTGACTATTCTTAGTACGAGAATCTACCTTAGTTAGCAATACTTTATAGTTAGCATCAAGAGTTTTGAGCAACTCCACTGCCTTTACTGTCGTATCCAAATCTAGGTGATTGGGAGTTGTTGGTAAAATTAGCAGATCGCTACCAGCAGCTAAATCTTCTAGTTCTTCTGCTTCAGGTCTTGCTGGGGTATCTATAATAATGTGAGTAAATTTTTTAATTAAACCAGGCGCACCTGCTTGGGAGGCAACGTAAAAAGGCAGCTTATCTTCTTTTGACCAAACCAAAGCAGAGCGGTTTTTATCTGCATCAATTAATAATGTTGGTGCTAAAGTCTGGAAATATGCAGCTAAGTGAACTGCGGTTGTAGTTTTTCCTACTCCTCCCTTCAAAGCAGTAATTGCAATAATCATTGGCTGCTAATAATATAAATTGATTGGTAAGCGTCGTTGTGGAATCCTCCACCCAGGAAGTATAATCCGTTGGTCTTGCACTTTACTCCTGCCATGAGGCTACGCAACGGTAGATATTATCCATTATCCTACTTGATAGAACGGGAATCATTGTATGTAGTAGTTTACCTATAAGCGTGTCTTGCAAGGGTATATATGGCGATACCTAGTATATTTACGAGTTTTTTGTTACATTAATTAACACAAATTAATATTGATTTCTCCTGAATTATTTGCTCCTCGGTTAGTCAGCCGAGGATTTTTTTTGCAGGCAATTAATCAATAGAGATTGTTACAATTGTCAATCAATATCAATTAGATTATTTAGTCCTGCTTGACTTTCTGTTTAATTGCGGTAGCCTACTAATCATGTCTCTGGAGGAAATCAAAACGCCGTGTCTTCTGAAATCATGTTAGAGAAACAAGACTCAAAAAGTAATCAAGCGATCGCCAAATCATTTTTCGCGGGTGTTGTCAAAGCTGCTGGAGGCACGATATTAGGCATTTCCATGATTACTAGTGCTGTTGCTGCTGGAGGGTTAGTCGGTTTAGCCTTTAGTTTTCGTAATCTACCAGATGTCAGAGTATTGCGTAATTATGTTCCCTCTGAAACTAGCTACATATATGATATTAAAGGTAGATTACTAACCAATTTACATGGAGAAGCCCATCGAGAAGTTGTCTCATTAGACCAGATATCTCCTAATCTTAAGTTAGCGGTAGTAGCGATCGAAGACAGTAATTTCTATCGGCATAATGGACTAAATCCCTACAGTATTGGTCGCGCAGCCCTAGCTAACTACAAAAAAGGTGGTGTATCTGAAGGTGGCTCTACCTTAACTATGCAGCTAGTCAAAAATTTATTTCTGACTCGTGAACGTACTTTTAGTCGCAAACTGGCAGAAGCAATTTTAGCCATCAGAGTAGAACAAATATTTTCTAAAGACCAAATTTTAGAAATGTATCTCAATAATATTTATTGGGGGCACAACAACTATGGTATTGAAACTGCATCAGAAAGCTATTTCAACAAAAGTGCTTCTGAGTTAAATCTAGCTGAAGCTGCGGTATTAGCAGGCTTAATTCAAGCTCCAGAGCAGTACAGTCCATTTTTAAACTATGCTAATACCAAAGAGAGACAAAGAGAAGTTTTGGCACGAATGCGGACTTTGAATTGGATTACTCCAGAAGAAGAACAGGCTGCTTTTAAAGCCCCTTTACTAATCGGCAGACCTACTGCCTGGAGAAAGAGTAAAGCTCCCTTTATCACAGAAGCAGTAACGAAAGAATTAGAAGAGCGTTTTGGCAAAGATAAAGTTCTTCAAGGAGGTATTCGAGTCCAGACCACTATTGATCTAGATTTCCAAAAAATGGCGGAGGAATCTATCAAAGAGAGTCATAGTATGCTTGAGCGTTGGGGATTACGAGCAGATCAGGCTGCTTTAGTTGCGGTAGATCCTCGCACTCATTTTGTTAAAGCATTGGTAGGAGGAGTAGATCACGAATCAAGTCAATTTAACCGTGCGGTTCAGTCCCGTAGACAGCCTGGTTCTTCTTTTAAACCATTTGTTTATTACACTGCTTTGGCAAGCGGTAAATATACCCCACAAACTATAATTGATGATGCTCCTATAAGCTATCAAATTCCTGGAGGAATCTACACACCTCAAAATTATGGCGGGAAGACAGATTTTGGAGGTACGATGTCTCTTTCCAAGGCACTAACTCAATCCCGTAATATTCCAGCGGTCAAACTAGGTAAAGCTGTAGGGTTAGAAAAAGTAATCGAAGTTTGTCGTCAACTGGGAATTGAAAGTCCGATGCAGCCTGTAATTTCCCTGCCTCTAGGTTCGATAGGCGTTACCCCTCTAGAAATGGCGGGAGCTTTTGCCACCTTCGCTAATAATGGCTGGAGTTCTGATACGACCGTAATTCTCCAAGTTACCGATAGTAAAGGCAATATATTGCTAGACAATACCCCTAAACCAAAACAAATATTAGATCCTTGGGCAACCGCCAGCTTAAACTCAATGATGCAAGGAGTTCTAGAACCAGGAGGAACAGGTTCCAAAGCGAATATTGGTCGCCCAGCAGCAGGAAAAACAGGAACTACCTCTTCTGAGCGAGATGTTTGGTTTGTCGGCTATGTACCACAGTTAGCTGTTGCGGTTTGGGTTGGCAACGATAACTATCAAAGCATGGGTAAGGGAATAACAGGAGGAGATTATGCTGCTCCTGTATGGCGTTCATTTATGTTGAAAGCGTTAAAAGATGAACCTGTTAAATATTTTCCCCCAGCCTCTGAGTTTGATCGACCCTGATCAAAAGATGGGTATCTGTACAAAGAGTCTTTATAGAAATAAAACCTCACTATTTGATGCCACCGAGGGCGACTAAATAGTGAGGTTTTAAGGTTTTAAAGATTAGATTGACATTATTAGACTTCGGTTGAAAATGAAATCGAGAGTCTATTTATTTTCTATGTTCTCAAACTACTAAACTAGGCTACAAGAATTACGGAAAAAAGTGCGCAACAGAGCAGTTGCAGCAACTAGCTTGATTACTTCTAAACTCCAATAAAATACGTGCATGATTGCCATCGAGCTCGAAGCAGGCTCATTGGTGGCAAACATATCCAAAGACATTCCCATGCTGCTCATCTGGGGTGTAAAAATGTAGGTATAAGCTAAAGAGATTAGCAATAAGATAGCAGCAGTTAAGATCGATTTGCTATTGATTTGATTTGTTAGTCGATAACCGTAACGATAAACTAAACAGCCAGCTAAAACAGTTGCTGCACACAGCAATTCTAGATGATTAAAAGTGCCAAAGATCATATAGCCAGCACTAGCAAAACCTGATTCATTCATCATGCCGCTAGTTAGCATTCCAGGAACAATCAAAAAATCAAAAACCAAACTGCCACTAAGCCAAAATCCTAGAACAAACATGATTATTGTTGACCAATTTATCGGCTTAGAAGTAGGAGAGGAGTTAGCTTGCATAATTAATATAAATAAAGATAATTACTTTTCTAGCTTAACGAATAACTTTACAGCTTCGTATAACAAAAAGTAAAGTCTTTTTAAGTTGAGTATTGCTGAATTTCTTTGATGGAAAATAAAGCTTGAAATTTAATTCCTTGAGACTGATAAAGTTCTCTTCCTCCCTGTTCTCGGTCTACCAAAGCCAGAATTTGTGTCACTACATATCCCGCGTCCTGCAATCTTTCTACCGCAGTTAATGCCGAACTTCCTGTAGTTACAACATCCTCTAGAACAACCACTTTTGAGTTCTCCGTTAAAGAAGGACCTTCTATATAAGCTTTTGTACCGTGTCCTTTAGGTTCTTTACGAATTATCAAAGCAGGAAGAGGATCATTTTCCCAAGCAGAAACAACACTGACTGCTGACACCATTGGGTCTGCACCTAAAGTAAGACCTGCTACTGCTGCTGTGTCTTTAGGTAATAATTTAAACAACAAACGACCTAAAGCCAATGCGCCTTCTGCTCTTAGGGTCACTTGTTTACAATTTATATAGTAAGTGCTTTTAGCTCCAGAAGAAAGTACGAAATCTCCTTCAACATAAGCATATTTGACGATTAAATTCAAAAGCACTTGTCTAAGAGAATCAATATTAGCCGTAGCTAAAAAGGAACTAGAAGCCTGGTTGGTATTCATGGGTAATGAGGGAAAAAGATTTATATGGACTGTTCTTTCAGGAAATCTTCAGCTAGGATTGAGCAGAAGTTACAGATAACTCTGCCGTTGAACAGCAAGGTTATGGTTTGTATTCTTTTGTCCTTAAAAGATAAATAGGGTCAAATCTTTACTGTGACCTTTGGTCAATTTACAAAATATAAGTAAAGTAATGTTTATTAAGTTTACTAAACTAAGTGCAGTCTTAGTAATAGCAGCTATTGCTAGTTTATTTTCTATTGAAGCTAAAGCAGAAATGAAACCTCTCGATCAAGCATTTGAAGATGCTTATTTTAAAAAGGGTAAAAACGCTTTTATGCAAAGCAGTATTTTTGGTCAAGCAAATTCTATCTTTGGCTTTACGGGATTTGCAGAACAGCATATCTCAGCAGATGGTAAAGCGGTAGATAATATTTATGAACGAGGTATGAAAGCACAGTCAGCTACGGGAATGCGGATGGTAACTAGAGATTTAGTAAATCCCTATGATACTTCTTTGCGTGAAATTCCTAGCTACAGTGCTATTAAATAAATAAAGCTTTTAGATTCAGATAACAATATCTAGATCGGATTGGAGTGAAGATAAAGGCTGGTCAAAAAAAGAATACTTTCCTTGACTTGATTTTTTCCTCATTCTTCATCCTTTATTCTTTTAACAAGTCCAGGGTGCAGGAGTTGAACCTGCCTTGCACAAATTATGAGTTTGTTGCCTAAACCGCTCGGCCAACCCTGGATATCCATTTTTCTTACGTAGACCATTATATTAGTAAGTCTAGTATCTTTGACAACCTATAGCAAAAAAATCGCGATCGCATGAAAATAAGAGTAAATTTTTGGTTAACCATATGTTTATTTTTAATGATGGTCTTAGCTGGTGTGGCTAGTTCTTATGTCGGCTATTTTATGGGCAGTGAGGCTCTAAAAGTAGTAACTCAGCCAGATATTAATACTGAAGACAACAATCCCAACCAAGATCCTGCTGGTGGTGAATATAAAGGTCTTAAAATTATGAAAGAAAAAGATATTTTAGTTAAGGTATATAATCGGGTTAATCATAAAAATAAGTGATGACAGAACTATTGAGGAAATGGGAACTAGTGTCAATACCCACCATTAGTTAATCAATGGCTGATAAAAATTTATTGTTGACTTTTGTTGGTGTTCTCTTGCTCATTGCGATCAATGCCTTTTTTGTCACCGCAGAGTTTTCAATTGTTTCGGTTCGTCGTTCTCGAATTAGCAAACTAGTTAAAGATGGAGATACCCAAGCTCAAACCGTACAGTCTCTCCAGAGAAGCATAGATCGGCTTTTGTCTACTACTCAATTGGGTATTACTCTTTCTAGTCTGGCTTTGGGCTGGGTAGGAGAAAGAACAGTTGCAGCGTCCATCATTACCATAACTGAAAGTCTTTCTCTACCAAATTACTTATCAGAAATAATCTCTACCACGGCTGCTTTACCTCTGGCTTTTATTCTCTTGGCATATTTACAGATAGTGCTGGGTGAACTATGTCCTAAGTCTGTAGCTCTCATGTATCCTGAAAAGCTGTCTCGGTTTTTTGGACCTCCTAGCGTAGTCATCGCGCGTATTTTTCGTCCCTTTGTGGCTATTTTAAATTTATCTACTCGCTTACTGCTGAAGTTAGTCGGAGTAAACTATAGAGGCAGAAGCTGGTATGAACAAGTAACCTCAGAAGAGTTACAGCTAATCATTGCTACGGAGAGAGAGTCTGTTGACTTAAAAGCAGCAGAAAGACAACTACTCAAAAACGTCTTTGAATTTCGTGATGATACTGCCGAAGAAGTTATGATTCCCCGTACTGATATTCACTTTCTCACTTTGACTACTACTTTTAGCGAATTACTACAGACGATTATTGAGACAGGCTATTCAGGTTATCCTGTTATCGGTGATTCTTTAGATGATATTAAAGGCATTATCCACTACAAAAAATTAGCCGAACCTTTAGCACAAGGCAAGCTGGCTAATGATTCTACCATTGAGCCTTGGATTGAACCAGTAAGTTTTATTCCTGAGTCTACTTCTCTTAATGAACTTTTATCTTCAATGCAGCGAGCGCATCATAAAATGGCAGTAGTCATTGATGAGTTTGGGGGAACTTCTGGCTTAATTACCCTTCATGATTTAGTTGCTGAGATTGTAGGCGATGCTGGCAATGCCCCTGAAACCAGAATCGAACCGATTCAAAAGTTGGACGATAATACTTTTCTCGTTTCAGCGCAAATGAACTTAGAAGAAGTCAACGAACAGCTAGAATTAAATCTCCCTTTAGCAGACAATTACAATACCTTGGGGGGATTTTTATTAGAACAATGGCAAAAAATACCCGAACAGGGAGAAAAGCTGGAGTATGAAAGCCTAAGCTTTACCATAACTGCTGCGGATAGTAATCGACTCTATCAAATCTTGATTAATCAGTAACGCCTGATGTAAACTAGGGCAGAGAAAGTACTTGTACGTTTACTTAGCATCAAATAACACCAAATTAGTTATCTTTTTCCCAATCAGGACAACTATCACCGTCCCAACCTACAGGGTGCATGGCACAAACTAGTAAATTGCCATTGTAGCTTTGACCATGATAGTTGGCACAATTAATGCAGGCAGGATTGTTTTGAGCAGAGGGAGCATGATAATCGACGTTGGTGAAGTCATCATCAGTAAAATCTTCCCAGTTTTCTCCCAAAGCAGCATCAATTTCTTCACTGGTAACAATCAGCACGTCAACCAAATCCTCTAACAGACCGTCAACTTCTTCTATAATTCCCGATTGAAACTGTTCAAAAAAAGAGCCTAAATTCTCGCTGACTTCTTCCATAACAGATTCTGTGGTTTGGGCTACATCCACCCAAAATTCTTCCACTTCGGCCGTGGTCTTTTCTATCTGCTTCCACCACTGCTTTTGCCAATCATCCATAACTGATAGTTAATTTAAATAAATAAATATTGTTCTGTCAACAATAGCCTATTCTGCTACGTCTCTTTTCTCAAACGTCGTAATTCTTCTTGTAATGACTTTACTTGTTGGCGCAGCTCTTCGCTCTTACCCTCAGATTGCTCCTCACCTTCGTCCACAATCTCAATCCGACGAGGTTCTCTTTGATCTGATTTATTATCGGAAACTTTTCCTTGTTGAGCCTGCTCAACCATTTCATCAACAAACTTACGAGCTTCCTCGGTACTCATTTCACCCCGTTCAGCCATTTCTTCAGCAAGCTTCTGCGCTTGAACTCTTAAATCTTTTAATGTATCGTTGGCTTTTTCCTGAGCGTATGAGGCAAAACCCACACCCATGTAAAAAGCTTTTTTTGCAATATCTTCAAAACCTGCCATATTTAGCTTTTCTCCTAATCTC
>JBBSPC010000154.1:0-10561 GCA_038259125.1 Chroococcales cyanobacterium
AATTATGTCGTTTTAAGAGTTCTTCTATTATTTAATAGTGGTTCTACTTTTACAATAGTGAACAAGCTACAATTACCCACTCACAATCACTTCAGCTATTAATTCTCATATCAACTTTTCTTGGTGCAAGATCTGAGTTAAATACTAAAAAATAACTTGTAATCTAGACCTAATAAATTCTATCTTTTGAGTTGATAACTTGCCTATTTTTTCTTCTGGTATAAGGTCTGCTTTATTCACAGTTAAAATTTGTGAGATATTTACCACACTATCTTTTGGTAAATTACCATCACCTTTATTTAATAATACATTCCCAGGGGCTTGAGCTAGTTTTAAATTTGTAGTTAAAATGCAGATAATAGTAGTTTTAATACGAGAGCAATTAAAAGTATCTTTTTGAATAACAATACAAGGTCTAGGAAATCCTGGTTCAGATTGTTTTGGCTTTGGTAAATTGATCCAATAGATTTCTCCTTGTCTAATTACCATTCTTCATCCTCAAGAATTTCTTGAGAAAAATAATCCTTCCCTGCATTAATTAATTCGGTTTCGTCTTCTGTATTGCTTTCGTAAACATCGTTAAGCTGAGACAATATGTCTTCTTGTTTTAAGCGATGGAAGTATTCTTTTAATGCCAAAGAAATAACGCCACTACGGCTATTTTTTGTTTGTTTGGCTATTTTGTCTGTCTCTTGTAATAGTTCTCGATCAAGACTGATAGCGGTTTTTGCTGTGGTCATTCTCTAAAAGTATGATTTATAGTTATACTTTTAGTATAACATTAGAGAGACGCATTTTTATCTCTTCAAAAGCGATCGCTTTGTTAGGAGAGCGATCGCTTTTATAAGTAACAAGTTTTAGTGATAATTATGCAAAGGCAAAATTATCTTCCTTAGCCAGAAAATCAGCAGGAGTGTTAGCCACAATTGCCAAATCATTACCGTTAGCAGAAATTAACGCCCCAGCATCAGTTTGGGTAATACTTAGGTCGTCGTAGCCAATACCTAAGCCAGAGATACCGATGACATCTTCGCCACTAGTAAAGTCGGTAATGTTGTTGGTAGATTCAGGATATTGACCATTAGCAATCCAAAATTGATCTGAACCTAAATTGCCAGTGAGAGTATTATCACCACCAGAAAGAACAAATAACTGGTCATCATTTCCATCGGCAAAAACGCGATCGCTTTCACCTAAGATAAAGATATCTTGACCATTGCCCCCATAGGCGCGGTTATTTCCTTCACCAGGAGAAAGATCGATCAAATCATCACCATCACCAGTGAAGATAAGATTGTTGCTAGTATCAAAATCTAGACCAGCTTCTAAAATATCGTCTTCTAAAGTACCAAATACAGATGTTGGAGTGTCTTCACCCAAATCCGAACCATCTTCACCATTCCCATCTTCAGGTGCATCTGTAGTTAAGAAACTTAATTGACCACCCTCAACTAAATCAGCCTCGGCAATAATGCCATCTTCTACACTATGTGCCTGAACATCAAAGATAAAGCGCGTTCCAGGTGCTTCATCAAATAAGTCAGAAACATCGAGAATTCCCGAAGATTCCCAGTTACCAATATCATTTGGTTCGGGGTCAGTTTGCCCTTCCGGTAAAGCGGAACGATCCATTTGTGCCACACGAGTTAATTCGCCACTTTCAGGATCTAGCTTCCAAATTGAAGCTTCTTCTCCAGAAGTACCACCAAAGTCTTCATCTTCAGCCGTAGCTCGATCTTCTTGAAGATAGATATAACCATTATCTGCCCAATCTGTATTATCAGGACTACGTACACCGAAATCAGAACCCTTAAACTGACCATTTCCTGCATCATCCCCATCATAGAGAATGTCAATTTTTCCCGTTAAAGGGTTGCCAGATTCATCAAACTCAGTATCAATCTTGTAGGTAGTTCCAAAGTTATCCCCTGTAAAGCGATCTCCACGACCAGTAGAATTTAATACCGCTTGAGTGCCATCTTCTGGGTTAGTCGCTACATCTTCAGGACGAGAGAATTGAAAACCACCCACATCAATAGACATTTGATCTTGCTGTGCTTGAGTTGCAAACCCTTGTTTGTCATAACCAAGCTCGTCTTGGATCTCGCCATCATCATTGGTATCTACCGCAGAACCTGACTTGTCAGGACGATAGTAATCAAGTTCTACCCAGCTTCCACCTTGACTGTTACCAGTACCACTAAAGCCAGCAGGATCGGGGGCATTGTCATCGTCCACTTCTTCCCCATCTTCATTGGTAAAAGTGGGAGTATCCGCCAGATCGCCATCGGGAACCCAAGTATAGAGTTTACCGCCTACTAAACCATTCCGTTCGAGTAAATCCGCGCTTTTACTAGTATCTTTTTCGCCAACATACATGATCAAAGGCGCAGCTTCGCGGTCATCTCCTACCAAGAAAGCAGCCTGATCAGTAGTGCCAGTATCCAATTCAGTCACATTTTCCCAAGCAGCACGACCCATCCAAGGCACAGCCTGAAGAGTATTAGTGGTAGGATCGAGTACAAATTCTGTACCGCCTGCGGTTTCTTCCCCAGTAAAGAACAAACTATCTGTTAAACCGCGACCTTCTCCAAATTGATTAGTTTCGATATAGTGAGCAGAACAAAGACGATTGAGACTTTCGTATTCTAAGTCTGTAGCTTCGTTTACCTCTTCGCCGTTGCGATTAATAATGGTATCGTAAGCCAAACCTGCATCTTCAAGTTTTAGAGTTTCTTTGTTGATATCGAAAAAGCTGACTCGTCCACCAGTTAATTCTGTACCATTGGCTAAGGTATAAGCAGAATCTTCCTCTGAACTAAGTTCGTGGTTTGCTACTATTCTGACGGTATCGTCATCTAGGGCAAATGCACCCAAGCCATCAAGATCTCCTGGAGGAGTATAATCATTAAATTCTTCACCAATGGTAAAAATAGGATCTACTTCGTAACCGTTTAGACCTGTCATTTGTGCAGGTTGTTCTGTAATTCCAGTGTTTTCAATAGGTGTGGGGTTCATAAGATTTCCTCCTAGATTTGGATCTAAATTTAATGGGTTTTCTAAATCGATGGCGATTACTTCGTTGTTGTCGATATCTCCTTCCCTTCCCTGAGAAAAAGGATAGTTATTATCGTTAGCAACGAGGATGGTATTTTCGTCAGCAACTACTATGTTTTCAATAGTTTCAAAGGGAAAATCAAAGGTAGTGTTGCGATCGCCATTTAAGTCGTTAGGATCGGCAATGTTCAAAAGGTCAACAACTTCTTCTTTGGCAACAAAACCGTTCTCATCTACTTGAGAAATATCGATTTTGAAGATCTTTTTAAATTTGGCTTCTTCTCCCTGGTTGTTATCCCGTTCAATAACGAGAAACTCATGATCGTTAATGGGAGTAAAGTCACCAATGGAATTACCGTCGGTAGTGGGGTAGTAGCCTACCAAACCGTTATAAGCAGCAGATGCAACATCAAATTCATAGATGCGTAGAGCATTGGCAGGATCGCCATCCACCGTTCCTTCTAAAAGCGGATACAGAGTTTTGCGGTCTGGACTAAACGCCATGCCTTCAAAACCTTTAGAACTAGCTAGGTTAGGTAAGTCATCACCTAAATTAGGATTTTGGGGAGACTGGACAAATTTACCAGTGACAGAATCTACTACCGCAACTCCAGTAGCAGGAAAATCAGTAAAGAAGCCATCCACGCCTACATCAATTAGCTGTTTAAACTCTGCTTCAGGGGTTTGAGGATTACCTTCAGCATCCAGTGTGAGAAATTGCTCTTCATTCCGTAGAGTATAGGGATGAACCTGTAAACCTGCATCATGAGCATAATCCACCAGAGGAAAAACTTCCCCCGTTAACTGAGTGGTGATCTCGGCTTTGCCATCACCATTGCCGTCCACGGGTTTGTCCAAATCCTCCCGCAACAAAATATTGTTTTTCCAAGGACCTAAACCACCAGCATAGTCACTAATAATCTCAATCACTTCGGGTTTAGCAAGGTCGCCATAGGTAATTGATTGAGCGACTTCTGGTTTATAGCTACCGTCTTCGCCAAGGATGCCCAAAGCGGTAAGTAATTCTTCGCCATAAGCAGCAACAGCCCGATCTTGGGTAAATTCCTCTTTACCAAAGTTAGCAACAAAATCGTAGGGGACAGAAAAACCGCCACCGCCTTCATTGATGTCGTCATCCTCAGTATTACCAAATAGCTGTACTAAGGGAATATCCCCTAGACCAAGTTCTTTTAAAGTTGCGTTAAGCTCAATTAAATTACTAACCTCAAAAGACTGAATAAAAATACGGCTTGGATCGGTAAAGCTATTATCCTGTAAAGTCTTAACTAAAGGTTCTTCTAGAGATAAACCCTGCTCATCAAAATAAGACGGATGTTTGGTTTCAGGATAAATTCCTACCTTTACTCCTGTTTCTGCTTCCGTCTCTTGAACTAGTTGAATGACTTCTTCAAAAGTGGGGATTTCAAAAGCATCATTGAATGACTGATCGCGAAAATCTTGAGGTTGAACAGCTCGTATCTGCTTAATCTCCTCTAGGGTAAAGTCTTCAGCAAAGTATGCCGTCACCTCTTCGCCATCAAGGATTTTAGTAGACATTCTGTCTTCACCAAATACTTCGGCAACGTTGGTAGTGTTGTCTAAAATTGGTTCATGACGATCTATCAAAACCCCATCTTTAGTAGATACTAAGTCTGGTTCAATAAAATCTGCCCCTTGAGCGATCGCCACACGGTAAGCTTCTAAGGTATGTTCGGGTAACACCCCACTTGCGCCACGATGTCCAATAACTAATGGGTCTTGACCATTCAGAGTATTTAAATTAGTAATGTTAGGAGTCGGAACAGGTGCTTCGATTAGCTTGCCTGCCGAATCAAAGTGCAATAAGTAAGGACCAAATTCATCTCCTACCCATATATCACCACTGTCATCGATTACAAAGGACTCAACATCAAAGTCTCCTCCTGTAAGTAAACGCTCTTCACTATCTTGATTAACAATATCAAAATCAATAAGCCGATCTGGATCTGATAGTTGAATAAAGTCTTCTATTTCGATACTTCCGTCACCGTTTTCTAATCCTGCAAAATTTGGATCTGCCTGATAGATGCGTAATAGATAATCTTGGCTATTTTCTTGTTTACCAAAGCCATTATCAGATAAAAACCAGAACGCACCTGTATTACCAGGGGCAAACTGTACACCACTAAAACCCTGTACGGGTTGCCCGTCAAAAGGTCCAGTCCGTCCATTGGCATCTATAGGATTACCTTCGCCATCGTCGCCTCCCGCAGGACTGCCCTCAGCGAAAGTATCTACTGGCAAAGTGGCAAAACCAGCTAGTTCGTTAGCCATGTTGTGTTCTTCTAGTTAAGTGAAATATAAATTTCTAAAAATCACAAGCAAAAATATGGAAACAACCTAATAAGATTATTTCCACAATTTTATTTTTCTACTAATTAGATTTGCACAATTAAATTAAGAACAAGCAATCAGCTATTTAACAATCCATCAAGCTTATTTAATCAACTATTTAACTTAAGTTTAAAATTAATATTTATCAATATATTGTCTATTAGAGTATTTTTATGATATTTTGTATGTCTTTCATACTATTTTAAACTAAAGTTTTAAAACATAAAAATTATCAATAGCATAATATTATCTTAACCCATAATTTAATAGATGTTTACTTAGCTCTGAGAACATAATTATTAAAATTAGAATATTTATGATTTTAAATTCTTGAATATATCTACTGAGTTTTAGGTGTATTTATAGTTGGCGATCGCAGTAAATGAATTTGAGTCTGGAATAAGCTAAAACCCTTGTTATTTAGTTGATTATAAAGTTATTTTTTCTGATAAAATTATTTCATTTGGCGGAACGAGATTAACTAATAGGTGCATAGAATTTAGATTGCATTAAAGAGTCTGAGTCTTGCTATAATCAGCTTGAAACTGACTCTTAATTGAATTAAAAGCAAATGGTAGATTGGCACGTAGTCAACGGTGGAATCACTGCACCCAAAGGATTTAGAGCAGCAGGAGTTGTTGCGGGATTGAAATCTAGTGGAGCAAAAGATTTAGCTTTGATTTTATCAGAGACAGATGCGATCGCCGCAGGCGTGTTTACCACTTCGCAAGTACGGGCTGCCTGTGTTGATTATTGTCGTCAGCGTCTCCAGGCTAAGGCAAGTGCTAGAGCTATTTTATGTAATGCAGGACAGGCAAATGCTGCTACAGGAGAGCCTGGTTGGAATGATGCAATTGAGACTGCCAAATTGCTAGGTGAAGCACTAAATATTTCTGGTGATGCTGTACTGCTTGCCTCTACAGGAGTAATTGGACAGAGAATAAAAATGGATGCCCTGCGCCAAGGAATTCCCCAGGTAGTTAGTGCAGCTAGCGTTGAAGGTGGTGCTGATGCTGCCAAGGCGATCGTTACCACTGATTTAGTTATTAAGGAAATCGCCCTAGAAGCTACTATTGAAGGTCGTCCTGTACGCATTGGCGGAATTGCTAAAGGTTCAGGCATGATTGCTCCTAACATGGCAACTATGCTGGGATTTATTACCTGTGATGCTGCTGTGTCTACTGGTTTATGGCATGAAATGCTAAAACGAGCCGTAGATAAAAGCTTTAATCAGATTACCGTAGATGGCGACACTAGTACTAATGATTGCGTGCTTGCTTTAGCTAATGGGCAGTCTCGCACTACCGCCATTACTAGTGATAGTGCCAACGCTCAAAAGCTAGAGGCAATGCTCACTGAAGTCTGTCAATATTTAGCAAAAGCAGTGGCTCGTGATGGCGAAGGAGCAACCTGCCTGATTGAAGTACAGGTATCAGGATCCGCAGACGATCGCTCTGCTTCTCAGGTAGCCAAAACTATTGCTGGCTCATCTTTAGTCAAGTCAGCAGTTTTTGGGCGCGATCCCAACTGGGGAAGGATTGCTGCAGCAGCAGGTAGAGCAGGGGTCAAGTTTCATCAAGACGAGTTGAATATTAAGCTGGGAGACATCGTGTTAATGAAAAATGGTCAACCCCAAGACTTTGACCGCAGTGCAGCAAGTGACTATCTCAAGCAAGCAGCAGCAGGAGAATATTTAAAAACAGATACGGTATTGATTTCAGTAAATATCGGCGTAGGTACAGGCAAAAGCACCGCTTGGGGCTGCGACTTAACCTATAAATATGTCGAAATTAACGCTGAGTACACTACTTAACGTCAGTTCGGGTTAAGAATATTAATCGGTGCAGGTAGCTATTAGCTATTAGCTTTTAAGATATTCTCTATAAAACTACACGGCGAAAAAAATAGCGAAAAACAGTATTTTTCAAATGTTTTTGTCATATAGGTTTCCGCTTATCCCGAACTCAGGTTACCTAAATCTTGCTTTAATTTTTAATCATCAATTTTTTCGCTCACCAAACCATTCATAGCGATGGTCGCGTATTTGCTCATAACTGCGATCGCCAAGCCATTTCATTCCAGGAATAGCTCGATAGGCAGCAATAAATAGATCTCCCAAGGGTAGCAAGCGTGTAATCTCTTCGGCTGCCTCACTACCCTGCCATCTTTTAGCTGGTTGATTAGCGTCAATTAAAATCATACCTGCTTCGCAATCTGTAGGCACAATGTCAAATTTTGCCAATGCCGATTCATCCTGCATAGGAATATAGTCGAAAAGCTCGCCGCGATCGTATTGCTGTAGAAGCTCTGTAAAAGTGCTACAGAAGTTACATTTACCATCATAAATAACTTTATATTTCATATTAAATTTTTTTATTAAACAGCAGTTAATATCCTAGTCGCTAGGTTTTACATTCTTCACAGATTCAACTAAAAGAATTTAAGCTATGGGAACAGTCTAAGCCAGCACATAACCTTTATTAAAAATAAATCACTAAAGAAGTGAAAAAAAGCTGGCTGACGATCTCTTTGTGAAATACTAATATTACAAACCAACTAATCAATATAAATATCCCTCATCCTTATATCCTTCTAAAAGAGGTAGGGTAATCCGCATAGTTACAGGTGGGGTATCCTAGAACATTATCTTTGGAGCGATCGGACAATATTAATATTGAAGGAAATCTACGATTGAGACTGTAATTATAAATATGGCTGTACTTGAAAAAGGCAACATTACGATTCATACTGAAAATATCTTCCCGATTATTAAGAAGTCTCTTTATACCGATCACGAAATCTTCTTGCGGGAACTAATCTCTAACTCTGTTGATGCGATCTCGAAACTAAAAATGGCATCTTTGGCAGGGGAAATGCAGGGAGAAATTGCTGAACCCCTAATCAAACTGGCAGTAGATAAAACTAAGAAAACTCTTTCTATTGCCGATAACGGCATCGGCATGACTGCCGATGAAATCAAAAAATATATTAATCAAGTCGCTTTCTCTAGTGCCGAAGACTTTATCAAAAAGTATGAAAAGAACTCTAATGAGCTAATTGGTCATTTTGGCTTGGGCTTCTACTCTGCTTTTATGGTGGCAGCGAAAGTAGAAATCGATACCTTATCTTATCAAGAAGGCGCAACTGCGGTACATTGGTCTTGTGATGGTTCACCAGAGTTTGAACTAACTCAAAGCGATCGCACCACTGTCGGTACAACTATTACTCTTACTTTGCAAGACGAAGAGCTAGAATATGCCGAACCTCAAAGAGTTAGACAGTTAGTCAAAACCTACTGCGACTTTATGCCTGTCAAGATTGTTCTAGATAATGAACAGATCAACAAGCAGGAAGCACTATGGAAAAAATCCCCCCAAGAATTAACCGACGTAGATTATTTAGAGTTTTATCGTTATCTTTATCCTTTCCAAGAGGATCCTCTGTTATGGGTACATCTAAATACAGACTATCCTTTTCTACTCAACGGCATTCTTTATTTTCCTAAACTAAAGCCCGATGTAGACTTTTCTAAAGGACAAATTCAGCTTTTCTGCAACCAGGTATTTGTTAGCAAACACTGTGAGGAGATTATTCCCGAATTTTTAATGCCGTTGCAGGGTGTAATTGATAGTCCTGACATTCCCCTCAACGTTTCCCGTAGTGCTTTAACCAACGATCGCACCGTTCGCCGTATTGCTGACTTTATTAGCAAAAAAATTGGTAATCGTCTCAAGTCTCTTTATAACGAAGATCGTAACAAATATGTTAGCTCTTGGTCAGATGTAGGCACTTTTGTAAAATACGGCGCAATTAGAGACGAGAAATTTAAAAAACAGGTAGAGGATCTAATTATTTACCGCACTACCTATCAAGCAGATACATCAAATCCTGCACCAGAAGAAGCACCAAAAGTTGAAGTTCAGTCTGCTGGTGATGATGCTTGGTCAAGTGTTGATAACGACAAGAACACCGCACCAACAGAACCCTATACTACTTTACAAGAGTATTTAGAGCGCAATAAAGAGAAGCAAGAAAACCGCGTTATCTACTGTAGCGATCCTGGTACTCAAAACACCTACGTCGAACTATACAAGAATCAAGGCTTGGAAGTTCTTTTCCTCGATTCATTTATTGATACCAACTACTTTATTCCTTTCCTTGAGCGAGAATATTCTGAGGTTAAGTTTGCCCGTGTTGATTCAGAACTAGACGACACTTTAGTAGAAGACGACAAAGCACAAGAAATTGTCGATCCTACTACTAATAAGACTCGTAGCGAGTTGATTAAAGAGTTGTTTGAAAAAGCAATCAATAAGCCAAGAGTCAACATCAAAACTCAAGCTATTAAATCTGACGATCCTCAAGGTACACCTCCGGCAATGGTCTTGCTGCCTGAAGCTATGCGGCGGATGCAAGAAATGGCTGCCTTGATGCAGGAAAAAATGATGGCATTCCCTGAAGATCACATCTTAATGATTAATACTGCTCATCCTTTAATTCAAAACCTCTTGGATCTAAATAAAGGCACAATTATTCAAGGTGGAGAAGATTCTAATCTTATGGTTAAGCTCATGTGCAACCATATTTATGATTTGGCTTTAATGTCCCAGAAAGCGTTTGATGCCGAGGGGATGAAAGCCTTTGTCGAACGTTCAAATGAAGTACTTACCAACTTGACTAAGAAGTAAGTGACGAGGTGACGGGGTGACGAAAAGCAGCTACGCAGGTGAGGCGGAAACGGCGAGGTTTCCTCGCCATGTTCCACGCCGTAGTAACTCCTTCTCCAAGTCCCCAAATCCCCAACGGTGCGCGTAGTTGCGGCGAACTAAACGCCTTACTCTTGCGCCTAGATGCGGAAGTGCGCCTTTCTGTCGACGCGGTGAAGCAGTCCGTTGGGCGGGTTCCCCGGCTTGAAGGAACTGCTGAACCCTTTAGGGGGTCGCACCGCAAGTCTCCCAGTCAATTATTTGTAGCCAACATAAATAGAAACGGTATAGAATCCATTTGAGATCTTTTGGGCGATCGCGTAGAATCAAGGCAAAGTAGAGAAATTTAAGTAAGCTGGGGCAAGAAATGGGATATTCAAGCGATTTGACAGATAAAGAGTGGAAAATTATTGAGCCGTTGTTAT
>JBBSPC010000155.1:0-10530 GCA_038259125.1 Chroococcales cyanobacterium
ACGTAGTGATAATAAGCCTCCTGGTACTGTCTAGCATTCTTGGTAACAGTACGGTAATAAATAGAACCGTTCCCTTGTCCATTTTTCCGTCGTCTGTTTTTCCTAGGGTTATCTTTACTGGGGGGTAGATTTTTCCTAGGGTTTTTCTCAATCTGTCCAATACTTTCACTAAAATCTGGATAGACAAACAGCTTAGAGACAGAAATCTCTTCACCATCTACATAGACTAGGAAGCGATCGCCTTCATCCTTCCTGATTACCCCTTTAACTTCTGGTTGCTTGGGTTGTTTGACCAGACAGGGAATTGAGATAGAGGACTCTTTGGAGAGCGATCGTTGCTTGGGCTGGGGTGACTGTTCTACCTGCGAGATATCTGGCTCTAATTCTGCCTGGGGTTTTACTGGGGACAGTGGGCTGAACCAATCCGTCGGGAAGTTCATAAGTGAGGCGATCGCTTGTGCGCTTAACTGTGAGCCACTCGGAATCAAGCCGTTGTCTTTGAACCATTTCTCGCATTTGGTCTGACCAGCAGGTCTGCTGAAGGCGCGATCGTTGCTCGTCAGGGTAGGAAACGATAAATAATCTGAGTCTTTGATGACCCGCCCCAAGCTCTCGCGCCGTGATTGTTTCAATCTCCCAAGCGTATCCTGCCAAAGAGAGTCCACCAAGAATAGCTCGAAGTCCTCGTCTGATAACTCCTTCAGGCTGCTCGATAACACAGAAACGGGGTTGAGCCTCGATAAGACATCTAAGTCCTTCTCGCCAAAGTGCTGAAGCTGGGTGAGAAAGTCCCGTTCTACTTCCTGCGTTACTCGTTCCCGTACAGGGGAATCCCATTGTGAGCAAATCGAATTCTCTTTCTTTAGGTTGGTAGTCTCTGATATCTGAGTGAATTGGGACTCCTGGGAAGTGCGCTCGCAAGATGAGTTGAGCGTCGGAGTTGATTTCCACAAACTGAGTTGTCTGTATTCCCCCAAGCTGCTTGGCTGCCAGGGTGAAGCCTCCAATTCCACTGAATAAATCGAGATGTCTGAGCATTTATTTTCTTTTGATTGTTTATCTTTGGGAGTATTCATGTTGGCTACTCCATCGATGAGAGCGATCGCCTCTCTCGTATCTGTATTTCAGACAGTTCTACCCCTATTATTTGCCCAATCTCATCCGTTATCAGTTCATAACTACTATCAATTAACTGCGGAGTAAGCTGCACCCTGAGAACTGGATCTTTGACTAATTCGTTAATCTCATCAAGAGACATTTGATTTAAATGAGTCTTATGATTCATCTGCTGCCTTTTTAAGGCTTCAGACTCGGCTTTTGCCTCTGCTTCTGCTTCTTTTCTAGACACTTTAGGCATCTGTTTACAAAAACCCTTAACTTTCCTAGCACCTAACATTTCCCTCATGGTCAGAGGTTTATCATCTTCATTCCAAGGGTCGGAAGAATTAGGAGACGAAGAGACAGGGAGACTAAAAGATGATTTACTAGCTTCAATAGCATTTTGAACAGCACCATTCACTGCCACTAACTTATTGCCAGCCCTCTGGGCTTCTTCAATTGATGGTTCGATTCTTTCCCTCGTCCAGACGGGAGTATTAGGATTGCTAACACCCAGGGCGCGATCGCGTTCTACCTGCTCAGAGATATTCACCACAGAGCGTTTAAACTGTCCCCAGAAGGCAGTAGCCTGTCTTGGCTGACTGAGTATCCGAAATACCTCATTACGGGCTTGCTCGTTGGACTGGGTGTTATTTCCCCTGATTATTTTCTCCGTCAGATACTCCACAAACATCGGATAGGGAACTCCAGGCTCTACTTCCCACTCTGGTTTTGTCGATGCACCGATGGGCAATCCCGCTACAAAATCATCCCAATAGCTGTGAGGAATACCAGACCTTAGCTGTCTGATGATTACCTGAGCTAATCCTTGAGGCGATCGCGCATTAGCCACTATCGGTAAAGCCCGAACTAATGCCCGATAGAACCGCTTGAATTGTCCTTCGTCCTTCCAGGGTGCATCATTTCTTCGTTTGCTCGTTGGCTTCGTTCCTTTAGGAGTTTTTGGTCTAGGTTTTTCAACCTCTACCTGTACTGATTCTGCTACAACTTGGTTATCAGTACATATATTCTGATTGATGTTTTCTTCAACTTGCTTGATGTTTGTATCTTTGGCGAGCGCTTTAGAGTTAACCGAATCGGTTTCTTTAATCTCAAGTGGTATGGAATTACTAAAGTCTTGCTTTCTTTGGTTATCTGTTTTTTCGGTTTTACTCACACAAGGGAGGTGAGGGTGGGATAGATCTATGGAATTGTTTTCTATGGAAGTTATATCTGTATTGTTTTGAGACAATTCACAAGACTTAGTATCTAAAAAATCCTCAATACTTAGTTTTGTGTCATTCTCAATACGGACATTTTCAGTAGTTTCAGCGTTTTCTACCCGTTCGATGATTTTTTGCAGCTTGTCATAATTCACGCTGTAATAGTAAGTCTGATTTTTAGGATTCCACCAGGGGGAATTGTGTTCTTGTTGATGATGCTTAACAAATAATTTCTCCCGTTCGATCAGTCCCTTTTCAAGTAGAGAGGCGATCGCTTTACGCAGTTGCCAGTCAGAGAAACCGATAAATGCTTCACAGAGCCATTCTCTTATCGGTTTATAAATCCAACGAAGACCTTTGATGACCACGCCATACTCGGAATAACACCAGTAATGAAGCTGCTGCACGATACGAGCTTCAATATAGTCACCAATAAGGGCGACAAACGAGTTAGAAAGGACAATGGTATCGAACTTAGTTTTTAAGCTATTTACTTTGAGAACTGGAGTATCAAAGATAGAGGACTGCATTACTCTTCACCTCCAGTAATATTTTTTCTAAATTCTTTAAACTCTTGTAACTTAACTACAGCAAGCTTTTGACTATTTGTAAGAGTGATAATTTGGCGACTTTTCTCTACTCTTACACTAAAAAATTTCCTTTCAACCTTCATTTGTGGCATAATCTAGATGAACATTGTGGTTCAAAAATTGAATACAAAACCGCGCCACCTATCTCAATAGAGAAGGCGGAGGTTTTAAAGAAATCAGTTGTCTCCTCGTCAAAGTAAGGCAACTGTTTTCGCTTTTATATAGGGGTATTGTAAAGCTTTATTTGCATTTATTCTGTATTATTCATAGATTTCTTTACGATTAATTTATGGATTTAGCATTTTCGACAACATCATGCGTTGTGGTTTCTGACATAATTGACTATCTGTTATCCATCATAGTTTAACAGAGTAAAACTGAATTTTAAACCCAATAAAAGTTTAGTATGGCTGTCAATAAACTTAGGCTTTATGAAGCTTTTAACAAAATGCTTGTGGTGTTGGACATTAGAGCTAAAGATGTATGCGATCGCTCTGGAGTCAGTGAATCGAGGTTGTCGCTGTTTCGGAGCGGGAAAAAAGCCAATATGGGAACTAATTTTTTAGATGCCCTATTAGATGCTGCCGAGTCGATCAATCCTAGAGCTAGAGAAGTATTTGCGACCTATATAGGGGGTAAAAGCAAGTTAATCGAAGAGATGACCTTAGCTGAAAAAGGCGAATTAATGATCGATCTGAGTAAATCAATTCATTCTAGTATTTCTACTGATTCTAAATCGACTAAGACCACTTAAATTGGGTTAGGTATTTTTTGATACATCAGTATCTAACGTATACATTCCAAAAAGAGTGAGGTGTGAGTTTTGTCCAATAAAGAGCGATGTCGTTTAGCTAAGAAGCCAATTATTCTTCATCACAACTCTAGTGAGGAAGAAATTACCAAAAAGCTAAAAGTAGCACCATTCGAGCTAACTGTTAGAATTGCAGCAGCAATTGGTAACGTATGGCAACAGTTGGCATAGAGGTCAATTAATGGAGCCACAGAGAAAGCTTTCTCCCCCGTTCGGCTTTATTCTGTGGCTCAAGACTCTATTTGTTTATTTTGTCTTGCGGAGCAAATCCTCAAAAATCTGCTGTTGTTCTTCTAAAGGAATATCTGCGGGAATAATCGTCGCATTGGGTCTGGGTCTAGAAACATATTCATCCCAAGCTTCTTGGTTTTCTCTGTTCTTTAAAATGTAGTGTCTCAGTTCGTTGAGAGTCATAGATTTATAATTATTCATAAACTTCATAGCTCCTTTTACCATCGGCAAAAATAGTAATTTCGACGTTTTCGCCTTCACCTGCGAGAATAAATATTTCCTTGCTTCTATCATCGTATCGAAATAAATAGATTGGTCGATAGAAATTAGATAGAGACTGCAAAGTAGTTATTGCTGTGAACATTTGCTGCTGTGTTGGCATTTTGTTTATTCTGTCCGAGTTTCTCCTCCGTTTGGGGGAGAATTAATTAAGTATTTAACGGATAGTTACAGAATGTTCGTGGTTTTCAGATAACGAAGCCCAATCAATCACATTCTCAGTATCGGTCTTTAACGCTGCTCTAATCCTAGTTAAATCTGGTTTGTGAGTTACTCTGACATACTCGGCTGGCAATTCTTCAGGCAGGACATTTAACATTACTTGGGGCGGTTTTTGACGCAAACCAATTTTAGTAGCTACTCCCTCAATGCGATCAACTCCAGTAAGCAACATTTGGTTGGTTAAATAATTTCTCAATCGATTCGCTTGGTTTTCTGCGGTGGAAGCTAGTTCGCGGATTCTTTTTGCTTCTTCTTTCCTCGCTGCTGCTAATGCTTCTTGATGTCTGATATATCTTGCTACCTGTTCGGCTTTTGCCTTGAAGGATTCACCAGCTTCTAGCCAAGTCGCAAAGCTTTCTTGTAACTTTGTTTCTCTATCTTCATCGGCTAAAGTTTCATCGTCTGCGATCGCACTAATCGCATTTTCTAACTGTTGGATTTCTTCGGATAATTCCCAGAGTCTGGTTGAAGTCATGATGTTTAAATCTTTGTTGTTGTTGTTTTTGTAGGCGATCGCTCAATAATTCAAGCGATCGCTATTTATCGATTAATTAAGCAGCGGGTAAGCTACGATTTGAGCTTTCAGTTAACTCTTGCCGTTGAGCGGTGAGTGTCTGTAACTGTTGTGCCGTCCAGCCATCGACACGGGTTAAATCCCGCGTTCCTTCTATGTCTATTAATTGTTCTTTATAAGCCGACATAAAAGCAGCAATTAGATCTAGCTGTTCTTTTTCTTCTTTAGATTCGCGTTCTTTCCAATCAAAGCTGACGGTGTAATAAACTCCGTTTTCGGAACTCTCGCGATTAAAGCCGAGGGTAAAGATGCCCATACCAGGATCGCCATGTTCCATCACTTCCTGCACTTTATTGAACAGGTGAGAAATAGATTGCTTTTTGATATAGCTACAGCAAACGGTATTTTTAGGCAGGATAGAAGAATCAACGCTAGGAGCAGCTACAAAAAATAACTGAATCCAGAGAACGTTTTCAGTTTTACCTAATGTGCCAAAATATTTAGAAACTCTAACAATGCTGATATCTATTTTTTGGTCTGGGTTGGTTTTGCGGTGCTGTGCCTCATTACCGCCGACAAATAAACCGCCATCTTTGCAGTTGAGTCGGACAGAGTAGGGAACGTCGGGAAGACAAATAGCATCGGTCGGACGAGTTCCAAATACGCTGAATTGATTTGATTTTTTAGTCATTGCTTTAATTTTCTTGAATTTACGTTTTATTTCGTAGCCAAAGTTTGAATGTGGGGGTGTCATGGGCGCGTTTTTTTTCATTCTGAGAGTACAGACTTCTTGGTTTTCCTTACTTGACTAGGGCGAAAAAAATTCACTGCGTCGCACACATGACTTTTCAATTTATGCTGTTGCTAAATATTCGTTAACAGCTTCATCTAGTTTTTCTCGCAAGCGATCGCTCATATATTTCTCTGGATTACTGGAGAATTCGTCAATCAAATCGTTTACCGCTTCAAACATTAGAGGAACTAAGACAAAAGAAGGAATTTGACTGTATTCGTTCTCTGCATAGATGAAATTTTCGGCGATGTCTTCAAGGCAATCAGATAGAGAGATGATGTATTGGTCTGTTTTCTGAGTCATGATGAATTATTTTCTAGAATTGATGTAGGGAGAATTAAAGATAAAGTGACTAGCTTTCATAACTAGTCACACATAGTTCGCTTTACCAGTGGGGCATATAGCCTGTGGTGTAGTAGTTGTACTCGTCGAATTCGATATAATTGAAATCGTTTTCAGCCCAAAGCAAAAAATCTAAGCCATTGGTTTCATCATCCGAATTTCTCTGCATTCCTCGGATTTTGATTTCTGCTTCAAAATCTTTAAGATACTTTGGCTGACGAACTTCGCACCAATAGCACCCCAGAGCGTTGTTTAAATATCTGATTTTTTCAGCTACTTCGTCTTTTTTGCAGCCAAGATAAACTATAAAAGCTGGCTCGGTATCTGTAGCATTGCCCCAATTATGGCGATCGCCTTTTGTAGCTTCGCAGATAGCTACACTTTTACAGAGGCTCGAAACTTTGAAACTACCGTTAGGTGATACTTTCAGTTTTTGGTTTAACATGATAATTGTCTAAATTGAATTGATTTGATTTGGATTTAATCGAGGATGAGCTTTAGCGGGTTTCTTCCTCGATTAACTTAATAATAGCATGTTATCATGCAATTATAATCAATTTTACAAATCTTTATAGCGTGTTATCATGCTATATTTTTAGAGTACTTAGATTAAGCGATCGCATTTTATGAGCCGACCAGGTGGCAATCCAGAATTAGATAAGCATCAGTATGAAAAGCAATACAACTGGGACGAGCCATGCAGCGCACAGTTTAATATTCGCATGCCTCCATCTTTACTAAAAGAGCTAAAACAGATTGATAATTATCAGGAAAAAACAAGAAAAGCGATCGCCAATTTAGTTGAAGAGGAGCTAAACCGACAAACCAACTAAAAAAGGGAAAGAGACACCACGCGAGGAGCAGGAACACCCAACCACCAACAGCCACCAGAAACAGAAGACAAAGACCAAGAAACACCACCCCAAGCAGGAGGACGAGAACCAGAAGGCAACCACAGCAGCACCCGCCGACCGCGACCGAGGGCAAAAGCAGCAGAACCCCAAGAGCCAGAGCCACGCCCAGAGAAAGAACGAGAAGGAGCAACACCAGCAGGGCAAGCACCGACGGGAACGACAACCAGCAAACCGCGAGAGCCAGCAGCCACCGACAGCACGCAGCGAGAGGAGCGACGGGCAAAGGCAGAACGACCCACGCCAAAACGACCAGAGGCAACGGAGAAGACCAGCAGAGACAGAGAACCAGCAAAGAAAGACCGACAAGCCAGGTCAACGCCACGGGCGCAACCAACAGAGACACGCACACCAGGAGGAACGAGGGGCAACAGCGAAGATAGAGCAGCCGAAGCAGCAGGGGACAACGAACGCGAACCCGAAAAACCAACGGAAACCAAACCAGCAAACACGGCAGACGAAGCGAGAACAGACACGGCACGACCAACGAAACACAACTACAATTATAACACAAAAAGACAAGCAAAACAAGCCAAAACCCAGACACAGAGAGGAACATGGAGACACCGAAGGAGAGAAGACAACACACTCACACCGCACCACCACCACATTCATCGCACATATAAAAAACCGAGCGAAGCGAGTCCAAGCAAGTATTCTAGGCTTGCCGACACACCCCGATGATAGAAAGCACGGGCATCAAGCGAACGATGGGAGAGAGGAGGTTACGACGAGCGACCCAAATAAACAGAAGCAGCTACCTCTAAAAAGAAATAAAAGATAGCTGCAACAACACGGTGAGCGACTGGCTGTGCTATACTCTCCGCACCTGGAGGCAAGCCGTAATAAATCGAGCGAAAGCGCGAGACATACTGAGTGTAAGGCACTTTAATATTTACCGATAACTAACTAGTGTAGATAGAGCGATCGCGTATAAGTTCACCATCGTAGTACGAATATCCGAATGGTGACCATTGTTCTTGTAGTTTTATGTTTGGAGCGAAGCTATAATAACTGACTCTTGGAATAGAACTGCATTATGGCAACTAACAACCCCACCGTCACCGCCCAAAGTGCCAGTGTTCCACAACTGACTGAATCCGATGTGATTCGCTCAAATAAACGTTTGAATCTTTGATAAATAGTCATTTCTATTATCCTCCGAACTATTAAATTCAACTAAGTCTTTATCTAGTCAGAGTTTCCAATTCAACTGACTGAAAAGTTAGCGATTACTTCAGTCGGAAAATAACGATTGCTGACGACTACCACTCCATGAACGCCATCAATCAACATCAGATAACGACTTATACCTAGATTGTGCATCAAGCTTCTCGATCTTGCCTGTGAATAGTAATGAGTCTTAACCAAAAGCGTAAAAGATAGGAGACTATATGTTTGAATATTCAAGGTGTTGGCGATCGCAATTACCTGTCCCCGTGCGTGCCATAAGTCTCTAAACAACTTGCGATCGAGTGAATTCATATAACTACTAACTACTAACTTCACAGTCCTTTATATTTCGTCTCCATTGCCCGCGTTAGAATTAGATAAATATTAGGATTTAATAACCAGGGAGGCATTATGTTTCTCAAATCTAAATCTCATGGTGAGTTGGTAGAACTTCTAAAGGTACAAAACCTTTACGACCCGTTTAAACCAGAAATTTTGGGTAGATTTCATGCTGGGGAAGAAATGCAAGATCCAGAAATGTTTCAGAAAACAGAACTTGTCTTTCCTTCTGGTGAAGCTTTACCCCAATGTTGGCTAGATCCAGACTACAGGCACATTATGCACAAGCCAACTCAAGTAGCTGCAAACTAGCTGCAAACTAAACTGCGAACTTATTACCATAGGACTTACGCATTGACAGAAATAGAGAGTTATGGGGTTAAAAAGCAACGGCTTAAGAAAGATTTTCAGTAATGAACTGGCGAATGACAGGTACAAATAACTGTCTTGATACTTGATAAAGGTTGTCAATCAAACCTTCAACTCGCATAGTTTGTAATCGACTAAAAGCTGGCAAGGCACATTCAGGTTTTCCAGACTAGAATACCAGCTATCTCCTGTTCCCCAAGCTAATTTAATCCCCCAAGCTTGAACTTCTTTGACCATTTCACGAAAATAATCGTTTTTAGTCTTTTCCTCCCGTTTATCGTAAATACGAAAGTTAATTGTAGCGACCCGAAATGATAAACGCTTCGACCCGCAATAAGGACGTTTTTCAGCCCACATTATCCGACACTATAAATGGTTCAAACCCAGATTAAATAACAATAGACCCAGTTTTTTCCCTGACTTTTTAGTTTGGCACGTTCTAATCTAAATCGGGTAGCCAGTTAAGAATTTGCGCGTTGACTGCTTCTGGGTTTTCGTCGTGGGGGCAATGTCCCGCATCAGGAATAATCTGAAACTCAACATCTGGGTTGTTGTCTGCCAAGTCCTGATAGATTTTTGCTCCTGATACTGGTGTCCAGGGGTCTTTTTCACCCCAGATTACAAGCAGAGGCTTTTGCAGGTTAGGCAATAGTTCATTGGGAGTTTGCCCTGCAGGAGCAGTTAATACGGAGGCGAAAACCTGCTGTGCGCCAGGATCGCAAGATGGTTGATAGAGCATTTCCACGAGTTCCTCCGTTACGGCGTTGCGATCGCAATAAACTTGATAGAGGGTTCGGCGAATTTGACTCTTGCGTCGAATATTATTAAACAGAAAATTACCCGTTATGGGAGATTTTATTAGCTTGGCAAAACTACCCATGACTACGCCGAGAATCGGATTTAGGTCTCCTGGGCGATGATTTAATCCTCCCGCACAGTTAATCAAGATGCCACCCGCCGAAATTTTTGGATTACTAGTTACCAGCATTAGCGCCAGTAATGCACCTATAGAGTTACCAACAAACACCGTTGGTTCATTGATAAACTCTGCCCAAAAATCGGTGATTTGCTTTTGCCATAGTTCGAGAGTGTAGTCTAGGGGTGCTTTGTCCGAAGCGCCAAACCCCAGCAGATCGATCGCAAACACCCTGTAGCCTGCATCTGCCAAGACGGGGATATTCTGGCACCAATGTCCGAGCGATGCCCCAAAACCGTGAATTAATAATAAGGGTTTGCCTTGTCCTGCAACGGTGTAGCGAATTTTATGACCCTGCCACTGCCAGTCGAGTAAAGGCAGACTATCTTTTGATAACGAATTTGCAACCACAGTTTTTTGTAGATCTGTATTTTCATTTTTATACCTAAGATCGTACAAAAATTGGGTAACGCTTGACAATACATCTTTATGGTTCTGTTGCAAAAACTTGAGATGAGTCCGTAGTATAATTTAGATATTAATTACTACTAACAAGATGAACTCAAAGCAGCCGTTTAAGGGGTGCGAGTAGCAACCGTGCAGAAAGTTACGCTAAGAACTTTACCAATTAAACCCTGTGAGATTTAGAACCCTGAAACCATTAAAATCTCGTTATAAATTTCTGTACTAAATAAACTAAAGTTCAATTGATACAAAGT
>JBBSPC010000156.1:0-10371 GCA_038259125.1 Chroococcales cyanobacterium
GCTTCACCAGTTCTTTCTTTGGCAACTGGTTGAGTTTTTTTAGTTCGTTTAACTCAGGTTCCTGGTTCATCTTACCGTTACATTACATAATTTTCTTAACGAGTGCAACCTTATCTCTCTTTTTAATACCTGAATCCTTACTATAATTTTAAACCTTTAGTGTTTACTATAACTATAAAAACTTCAACAGTATATGTTTCATTTAGCCTTTGCGATCGCTAGTGCCATATTATTTAATAAAATTTCTTCTCGATCCGCACCTAAAATTTTACATTTAATCAAATCTACAGCAGCATCAAACTTGTAAGTACCTTCTTCAAACTCTACAGTTATTTCTGCACCTCTTCCATTTAATGCCGCCTTCATTCTTTCAAGATTTTTCAATTTTTTAAAACTACAATCACCAACAGCTCCACTAATATTACCTACAGCATCAACAGCACCTTTTCCAATATCTACAACACCTTCTAGTGCGCCTGAAACAACTAAACCTGTAAACCAGAAAGGAGATGTTAGACCTAAAGCCACTTTATTTCCTACACTTTTGGTTTCAAATCCTTGAATAATTGAGTTAGCAAATTCTTTAGTTACGTCCATAATCTAAAAATTAAATACATTAATCATATTTTGATTGCAGATATTAAAATAATCAAATATAAAAACTTTTAATGGAGTTGGACAATGCGTTTACTATCAAGAAAGTATTGCTTTAAAAAACAATTCGGTTTCAAGTCAAAAGCATTTTTGGGGGTAAATGGGTAATGCTCACAAATGTCATCTCATACCCGTTCAACTTATTCTCTTTCTATCTTGAGTGGGCAATTTTAGCCATCTCCTTTTTTTTGGGGGGGGGAATCCTGACCTCTACATTGACTACTATATATATGAGTAATCTAGATTTATTTGCTCGCGAGGCATTGGCGCAGATTCCTAAAATTCTGACTCTGTTAGATCGCAATCGTCACAGCCCTACCTATGGTTGTTTTGATCGCACTTTTTGGCAGTATAAAGTAACTGATTTTCCTGCGGGGATGTCACAGGAATTTGTCTATCCTCTGGCTTTGGCATATTATTGCAACCTAAACGGCAACATTTTTTATCAACAGCCAGCTATTAAAGAGTGGGTCGAAGCAGGTATTGTTTATGCAGCCAAAAGTAGTCATCCTAACGGTTCATGTGATGATTATTTTCCTTATGAAAGGGCAGCGGGGGCAGCAGCTTTTTCTTTGCTTGCCTGTATTGAAAGCTATAAATTAATGGGTTTAGATAACCCTGAAGTACTCAAGTTCTTTTGTAGACGCGCAGACTGGTTAGCAAAACACCAAGAAAGCGGACGTTTGACTAATCATCAGGCTTTAATTGTCTTGTGCTTAGAGTCTTTAGGTAACCTACTTAAAATAGCTCGCTGGGATGTCTATAAACAAGAACGTTTAGAACAGGTGCTGGCTTGGCAAAATTCCGAAGGCTGGTTTATGGAATATGAGGGTTGCGATCCTGGATATCATACTTTGACTATTTCCTGTTTGGCGCGGATATATGAGCTTAATCCGAGTGACAAACTTAAAAGAGCGATCACCTTAGCAGTCAAACTTGCAGCCCAATTTGTCCATCCTGATGGTTCTTATGGGGGAGAATATACTAGTCGCAACACCTACAATTTTTTTCCTCATGGCTTTGAGTTGGTAGGTAAATGGCTACCAGAAGCTTTAAATATTAACGATCGCTTTTTACAGGGATTGGCTAATGGTTTAGGCTCTTGTTATGCTGACGATCGCATTATTGGTCATCATACCTGGAATTATTTTTTAGCCTGGAACGATTTTATTTCCACCCGCCCGCCTGTACAGTCTCGCCCCCAGGGGCGTATTTATTTAGAGCAAGGTGGTATTTTGATTGATCGCCGTGACACAACTGAATTATATTTGGCTTTGAATAAAGGTGGTGTGTTTAAGTTATTTCGTGATGGTCAGTTAGTTGCTTCAGATACTCAGTTTTCTCTGCTTGTCCGAGAGGGTAATAAGCTGAAGAATGCAGTGGCGCATTTGGTAGGCAATTACGAAATTGAGATAGAAGCGAATCAAATTGCGATCGCCGGAAACTTGGGCTGGGCAAAACAAAAGCAGATGAATCCTCTCAATTTGATTATTCTGCGTCTAGTTATGTTATCTTTTGGGCGGTTCTTTCCCAATCTAATTCGTCGAATATTACAAAAAATCTTAATTACGGGTAAGATAGACGCACCTTTTAAATTCTCCCGACGTTTATGTTGGCAAAACGGTCGCTGGTGCGTTGAGGATCGATTAACGGCGGAATCTTGGGCTAATGTAGTAGCAGCAGATATTGGCTGCGATCGCACTTCTATTTATGTGGTGATGAGCCGTACTTTTCAACCAGGACAACTTCAACCTACTTTAGATTTAAGCGATCGGGTTAATAGATTAAATGCAAACGAACCACTTAATCTATCTAGAAATATATAAAACAAATAATCAGACTAATGGCTGAATTTTAGCTAGCCGTAAATAAATGTAATTTAATTTACCAAAACATAGCTATCTAATTCCTCATTTAAATTACATAGCTATTAAGAGCTAGTGCTAATGTATCCTATGACAGCGCAGCCCAAGATGTGGCAAGTTACACAGGAATGATAGTTTCGGCTAGAACTCAACAAAGATTAGTTCATCAATATCAGTTTCCTGAAGCAGATTGTGAGTCATTAGTTTTTCTACCAGAAATATTGCAAAATATTTTAAATTTGTAAAAAGTTATACAAAATAGCTATTACCCGTGATATTTTTGATTATAAGTAATTAGGAATTATCAATAAAATAGGAGTTCAGCATTTTGGATACTCAGCCTCAAAACGTAGAACAGGATGTATTTCATGAAGATATTAAGGAATATGTAGCACAGCTACAGCTACACATGGCGCTTCAAGCTCGCAATTTAGTTCCTACCCTAACAGATACAGGGGTTAACAGCATAAACCACAGCAGACAGCAAATGTTGCAAGAAACCCAGGCAATTATTGAAAAGTTCGCATCTCGCCAATCTTTTTAATTAATAATGACAGAATCAAAATATATATTTACCGATACTCAATTTGATTCTGAATTAAGACGACTACAAATATTAGAACAAGTCTGTGATCCCGCTAGCCGTCGCCGAATTTTAGCTACAGGCATAACTACAGGCTGGCAATGCTTGGAAGTTGGCGCAGGGGCAGGCTCGATCATGAAATGGATGTCAAAAATAGTTGGCGAATCGGGTAAGGTTGTCGCGGTAGATGTGGATACTCGCTTTGTAGAAGATACATCGTTACGGAATGTGGAAATGATCAAAGGAGATATTAAAAGAATTTCTTTAGACAGCAATTCTTTTAATTTGATTCATATTCGTAATGTTTTAATTCACATAGTAGATTGTCAGGCTACTTTAGCTAAAATGATTGATTTACTAAAGCCTAACGGCTGGTTGGTAATCGAAGAACCTGATTTTTCTGCTGCTAAATTTATCTCTGGAACTACAGAAGAACAGCAATCAGTAGATAAAGTCAATCAAGCTATTTGGCAGATGTTTAAGGATCAAGGAAAAGATTATGCTTTGGGAATTAAGCTGCCCGCAATTTTGCAACGACTAGGCTTAAAACAATTACAGATAGAAAATGATGTCCCCATATCAACTGGAGATTCAGACATTGCCAAAATCATGAAGCTATCTGCCCTTCAGCTTTCTGCTAGATATATCGCTACAGGAATAGTAAATAAAAAAGATATTCAAAACTATTGTCAGTTTGCCAAAAAACCTACCTCCTGGGGAATTTATTTGGCAACAGTAGGAGTCAGTGGTCAAAAGAATTAAAGCAAAACAATCTTTGGCTGGCAAAGCTTGCAGCTTATATCAATCGCGCTTATAGCTTCAAGAGACTGTTGGGAAAAAAAGCCACCAATAATTGAAAATAGATAGTATATTGTATCGAGATAGGATTGGTAAATCTCTGTGTCCAAAGCAAAGTCTAGCTGGCAACAAATCTTTAATACATTCGTTTTGCTAGTTAAGGATAAAAGGCTACGCAAAGTTAACGGCTGGGCATTTTACCTTTTAGTATTTGCCCTTTTATGGCTATTTAATTGGAAATTGTTTCTTGCTACCTCAGTCGGCATAGGCTTAATGTCTGGCTGTTATCTGCTACAAAATCCTCATTGGCAGCGTTACTGTCAGAAGTGGCAAAGATTTCTCGTTGGTTCTAATCGTCAATTAATCCTATCCGTAAGTGGCGGTGCAACAGGAGCATTTTGCACTTACTTGGCTGCTTCTATCTGGGCAGATGCAGATAACCAATGGTTGGCAACAGGGGCAATTGTGCAAGGATTTGTTAGCTTGATGACTCTAGCTTTATTAGTATGGTCTTTGTGGGGTAAAAAAGCCCATAATCTAGAGACTAAATTAGAAAGATTGCTGGCAGATTTGAGCCATAGCAGCCATCTCAGGCGTTTGGTGGCGATTCGGCAATTAACTCGCTTAGTCAAAACTAATCGCCTAGACTCAGAATATTATTGGCAGGCGATCGAATATTATCGTTTAATGTTATCCGAGCCTCAGGTACCAATGGTTAAAAATGCTCTTTTAGAAAGCTTGAATATTTTAGGCAGAGAAAAAGTATTAAAACATCGTTCCCCAATTAAGATACCTTTGAAATTGCAGAAAGTAGAAAAGATTTCTAATCCTGAGAGACATCTAATCTAGTTACATTAACTATTTACTGAAATATTAGGAATTTTAATGAATTTACTACCCGCGTAGTTGCTCCTCGTCGCCCCGTCGCCCCGTCGCCCCGTCACCTCGTCACCTCGTCACCTGATTTGTATCATTCTTTTTTAGAATTCATGTAACAACCAAAAAGCAGTAGTTGTCATTCCAGAGTCATCAGGTTGAATCAGTAAAAAATGTAGTCCTTTGCTAGCTAGCTTTTTTTGTTCATAAGCTTTAGCAATCTCAGCAGCTTGTGCCGATTCAAAAGTATTAAATATCCAACGATCTACTAAACCAGTTTCTAAAATAAAGCCTCCAGATTGACCAACTTCGGTAGGAATATAGTTAACAAAAGCGGGTACTTGTCGATCTATCCAACGAGCAAGCTGCATTGATTTCCTGCCACCATAAACAACTATGCCAGGAATAGGAATGTCAGAAGAGATGCCTAAATTGATCGGCATCAAAGATTCTAGCAAGCTACGGATAGGAATAGGGCGATCGCAAAATAAATCGACTATTTGTCCGGCAGCTATGTTAGCTATTTGCCACCGATCTCCCCAGATACTCTCAGGCAATGCTTGGGGTGGCGGTTTATCTAAAGCCAAAGGATTATAGTTGGGATGATTTTTGTGTCTTTGGGTTAATACTTGTTTCAAAACATCAGTGTTTCTCGTAGCCTCTACTTTGATACCTAACTTTGACCCAGCGGTAGTAATTAGACCAAGTGATTGAGGACGAAATACCTGAATCGTCTCAGGTAGTCTTCCGTCTGCTGCCAGCAAGATTTGTTTTTCTAGCCAGTCAGCATTGGCATCTGCTGAAGAACATTGCGCTGTATAAATTATTTGTTCTTCATGATTATCTGAGGCAACAGTATTAGACTTGCAAATTACTAATTCCCATTGTCTGTCTTGTCCTGCTAGAGACGGAAGATAATAAAAGTCAGCCTGCCAAATGTTCATGAAAGATAGTAAAGCTTGTTCGGTACTTTCTATCCTAAGTTAATTTTGTTTTTGTTAATAGTTCATGCTTCATAACTAATCGCGATTGAGCGATCGCCTTTATCTGGTTATAATTGATTTTTCCTCTATCATTACGGAATAAGCTATCAACGGCAATCCAGTTTTTGGGTTGTTTATACTTAGCCAATTGTGACTGGACTTGCCGCTTAATTATCTGTAAATCATAATTTGGTTTTACGGGAATATACATAGCCGTTACCACTTCTCCCCATTTGCGATCTGGTATGCCAATCACACATACATCTTTGACTAATTTTGTCGCCAAAATTACAGCTTCAATTTCGGCGGGAAAAACATTTTCTCCTCCAGTGATAATTTTCTGGCTATTTCTACCTACTAGATATAAATAATTTTTGCTATCAAAATAACCTAGATCATCGGTAATCAGCTTTTGAGTAAAAACTTGGGGATAGTAACCTAAACAAAGAGAAGCACAGTTTATTTTTATTAAACCTATATTGTTATCTAAAGGCTGATTGTTTTCAGGTTCAATAGTAATTTGAGCATGGGATAAAACTTGACCGCTACTGTTATTCCCAGCTAGAAAGTCTTGGGGTTTTAGAATTACAATTCCAGAGGCTGTTTCTGTCATGCCGTAGGTAAGCGCGACTGGAATATTATAGGTTCTAGCGTGTTCTAAAAGCGATCGCATAGGTGGTGCGCCACCCAGTAATACTGTCTTGAACTGAGTTAACCAATTAGGAATAGATTCAATTAAAAATTGTAGTTGAGTTGGAACTAGAGAAATAAAATATTCTGGTTGATTAATTACGGCAATTGGTTGAGTTTTAACTGCTTGATAAGGACATATCAATAACTTTCCCTGAGTAATAAACGAACGCATAAACTGCATTAAACCACTGACATGATATAGAGGCAAGGTACAGAAAGAATTTATTTTTCGACAGTTAAAATAATTTTGAAAAGCATTTACTGATGCTGTTAAGGTTGACCATGTGTGCATAGCAAAACGAACTTTACCAGATGTTCCTCCAGTAGGAATCATAATTAAAGATTGCTCAAGTACATTAGATTTTTGACTTGCTGAATTTTTAACCGTAGCTGTTTTTTTAAAAATTAAATCTTGTGTATGGCGATCGCTAAATATCAGGTCAGGAGAGACTAAATTTAATACCTCTTGCCATTCCTGCTGCTGCCAGGCAGGATCGCAGAGAAATATATCAACCTCGGTAATTACACCTGCTAAAAAAGCAGCCAAAAACTTAATTGGCTCAGTTTCAACAACAAATATTGTTAATTTTTTCTGCTTAATTGATAAAGACAATATTCTTGCATATATAGTCTCGATTAACTGATATAAATTTATACTACTATTCTTTTTATTATTAATGTAAATATTGCCATATGAATCTATTAAATACTGTTGTATCCATTCATTTTTAGTACATATTTTTAATTGTTTCAATAGATTATATTTCATTTTTTGCCTTTGATATCATGTTTTTTAAGCGTTTAATTTAAAATAATTAGGTTAGCCAGCATGATAAATATAATTACGAGAAAATAACTATTAATACATATAAATACTGAAAATAATTAAAAGACAAGCTAAAAAATTTATGTAAAAAAACTAATGGCAAATTGTATAAAATAGCTGATAGTTAAATATAACGACTGATATTGCTAAACAAATTGTTTGAGACTATGTTTGAGCGTGCTACTGTGTTCTCGGCTATCTTTATTTTTATAGTTTTTGCTGCTATCGGCTGTAAATACTATCAATTTATAGAAGCAAAAAGCCAAGCTCCCTTGGCATTATTTACCAAACAATAGTCACCTAATTTAAACTAGATAACTATTGTCTGAAAATGCTAATTATTCTGAGTTTGATATTTTAAAGGCTGTAAATATCAAGCTTTTTTTATTGTTAATTTATCCTCAATAAAATTTATCAGGCACAATTTAAAACGTAACTACACTACGAATTGATTTTCCTTGGTGCATCAAGTCAAAGGCTTCGTTAATTCGCTCAATAGGCATAGTATGAGTAATTAAATCATCGATATTGATCTTTCCTTCCATGTACCAATCAACAATTTTAGGAACATCTGTACGTCCTCTTGCACCACCAAAAGCCGAGCCTTGCCAGACTCTTCCTGTGACTAATTGAAAAGGACGAGTACTAATTTCTTCTCCCGCACCCGCAACGCCAATTACGGTAGAAATCCCCCAGCCTTTATGACAGCATTCGAGAGCCTGTCGCATAACTTTAACATTACCAATACACTCAAAGCTATAGTCTGCTCCACCTCCTGTTAACTCTACTAAATGAGCGACTAAATCTCCCTTAATCTCTTTGGGGTTAACAAAATCAGTCATGCCATAAAGCTCTGCTAGAGATTGTTTATCAGGGTTAATATCTACGCCAATGATTTTACTTGCACCTACCATTTTTGCGCCCTGAATGACGCTCAAGCCAATACCACCTAAGCCAAATACCACTACATTAGATCCAGGTTCAACTTTAGCCGTATTAATCACCGCACCCAAGCCTGTAGTTACCCCGCAGCCAATCAAACACACTTTATCTAAAGGAGCATCATCGCGAATTTTAGCAACGGCGATTTCTGGCAACACAGTATAATTGGCAAAGGTAGATGTACCCATGTAGTGATAAAGTTTTTCTCCGTTAAAAGAAAATCTACTTGTACCATTGGGCATGACTCCTTTTCCTTGAGTCGAGCGAATCGCCTGACACAAATTTGTTTTTTGACTCAGACAATATTCACATTGCCGACATTCTGGGGTGTAAAGGGGAATTACTTTGTCACCAGGTTTAACACTAGTGACTCCTTCTCCAACTTCTACTACAATTCCCCCCCCCTCGTGTCCTAAAATAGTAGGGAATAAACCTTCGGGATCTGCACCCCCTAGAGTGTAAGCATCTGTATGACAAACTCCTGTTGCTTTGATTTCGACTAAAACTTCTCCTTTTTTTGGTGCTTCTAACTGTACAGTTTCAATACTTAAAGGTTTATTTGAACCAAAAGCTACAGCTGCTTTGACATCCATGCTTATTACTTAGTAATTGTTGTATATGGTCTAAAAAATTTCAGCTTATCAAAGATAGAGTGACTATTTCAAGTTTTTCTTCAAGTTTGCAGCGTAATTAATAAATATAAGCAATAATTTATTTCTTATGCCAGACTATTGCTAAAATTACAGAATTTATTAAATTTTAAAAGATCAATGTCAACTGTTTTTACTTCATCAGCAAATCGCGACTCAGATTTTATTGAAGATAGGTTAAAAATTGATTATTTACTAGATGCCAAAGCAGTAGAAAAAAACGATATTCAAGATTTAATTTCTGGCTTACAAAATACACCTAAATCTATTCCTGTTCGTTATTTTTATGATAGCCAAGGCTCTCAATTGTTTGAGCAAATTTGCCAGCTACCAGAATATTACCCTACTCGCACTGAAGCTAGTATACTTAAGCAATATGCTACAAAAATTGCTCATCAGACTCAGGCGATTGAGCTGATCGAATTAGGTAGCGGAAGCTCAACTAAAACTCGTTATTTATTAGATGCTTATCAGGGTTTAAATACCCCTTTATATTACAGTCCTGTTGATGTTAGTGACAGCATTTTAAAAAAGAGTGCTAATGATTTGTTAGTAGATTATCCTCAATTAAAAATACAGGGCAAAGTTGCTACTTATGATCGAGCATTAGAACAAATAAGTTCTTATGTGTTAGGCAGACGAACAATTATCTTTTTGGGCAGTAGCATTGGTAATTTTAAGGCTTCAGAATGCGATCGCTTTATAAGCCAAGTTATCGCAGTTTTAAACCCAGGTGACTATTTTTTACTCGGTATAGACTTACAAAAACCTATAAAAGTTTTAGAAGCAGCATATAACGACTCCCAAGGAATTACCGCAGCGTTTAATCTCAATATGCTGCAACATCTCAATCATCGCTTTCAAGGAAACTTTAACCTGGATTTATTTAAACATCAGGCTCTCTATAATTCAAATGAACATCAAATTGAAATGTATTTGATTAGTCAACAAGAACAATCGATAACTTTAAAAGATCTCAATCTCACCCTAAAACTAAATAAAGGAGAAAAAATCTTAACAGAAATATCCCGTAAATTTAATCTAGAACAAATGAAGCAGTATCTAGGTAATAAACCTAATAAAAGGATTGAAAGACAAAATTTAAATCTGATTCAAACATACATTGATGAGCAACAATGGTTTGGCTTATTGTTGTGCCAGAAACAGTTGCCTAACCCATAATTAAAGACAGCGAATAGCAAATTAAAAATTGAACCAACTCTCTAACTTTGTCCACACCATTTTTAAGTAACGTAATTTTGTAACACTTCTTAATTAAGGTAAAAAGCTAATTTAATAATTTGTAAGAATTCAGGTATTAAATTGAGGGACTAAAGAAGGGCGATCGATAACACCAATAGTTGCCATTAAAGCCTGTGTGAAAAAATCCATTACAGAGCGGTGCTGAAAACGACAGGTTTGAATCACACTCAACAAATTAGCAGTATCTTTAAATCGCACCATGCTACGAGAGCCACCACTTACTTTTCTTTTGGTGACA
>JBBSPC010000157.1:0-10178 GCA_038259125.1 Chroococcales cyanobacterium
GATGACGATTCTTCAGCAGTATTTACTCTAGAGTCCGAAGAAATGAGCTTTGATGAGTCTCCTGAAGCCGAGTCTGATGAATTAATGATGGGATTTGAGGATGATGACGATTCTTCAGCAGTATTTACTCTAGAGTCCGAAGAAATGAGCTTTGATGAGTCTCCTGAAGCCGAGTCTGATGAATTAATGATGGGATTTGAGGATGATGACTCGGTGCAAATAGATGAAGAACTAGATGATTTAAGTTCTTTAGAGTCAGTTGAAGAACAAATTGATATGCTGACTCAGATGTCTGATGAATCATTAGGAGAGTTGAACGATTTATTAGATTCTGTCAAAATGGACGATATTGAAGAAGAAAATCAAAAATTACATGAGATATATCGAGAAGATTAAACCTGATTTAATCATGCTTCTATTCATTAAGCATTTTGTATAAAGACTCAGAAAAACCTGGGTCTTTTTTTATTGCTCTGCAATTCAAACATGAACAATTGATAAACTGAATATTACACAGAGCAATCAATGAGCATAGTAGAGACAAATATGGGAAGCGAACAAATTACTTTACTCTCTAGTCGAGAAATAGAAAAGATGCGTCGAGCAGGAGCTTTAGCCGCACAACTACTAGATTTCTTGGCACCAATGGTTAAACCTGGAGTAAGTACCCTAGAAATTAATGATGTCGCCGAGAAATGGACACAGGAAAGAGGTGCAATTAGCGCACCTTTGGGATATGGTCCTACAGATAATCCTTTTACTGCTTCAGTTTGCACCAGCGTTAATGAAGTGATTTGTCATGGTATTCCTAACGCTAAACAAATATTAAAAAATGGCGACATTATTAATATTGATGTAACCCCGATTTTAGATGGCTATCATGGCGACACTTCTAGAACTTTTTTTGTTGGTACTCCTTCGGATACAGCTAAGAAACTTGTTGAAGTCACAGAAGAATGTTTAAAAAGAGGAATTGCAGCAGTCAAACCAGGTGCCAGAATCTATGATATCGGCATAGCAATTCAACAGTATGCTGAATCACAAGGTTTTTCTGTAGTCAGAGATTTTGTAGGCCATGGAGTTAGCCATATTTTTCATACCGCACCTCAAATTCCCCACTATCATGATCCAAGACAGAAACGGAAATTCAAACCAGGAATGGTATTTACTATTGAACCAATGATTAACGAAGGGACTTGGGAAGCTGTAATGCTTGATGATGGTTGGACAGCAGTTACCAAAGATGGCAGGCTCTCTGCTCAATTTGAACATACCATTGCAGTTACCAAAGACGGGGTAGACATTTTAACTTTACCGAATTAATATTCTGAGCGACGAATATTAAAACAGCACCAGTCTTTTCTTTTCCACAGTGCTGCAACAGTCCACCCCTGGTGTTCTACAACATCAGCGACTTGATCGGCTTGGATTAATAAAATTCCACTTAAAATTGCCCAGCTTTTTTCATGAGTAATTTTATTGAAATGAATAACCAAATCGACGATGGTATCAGCAAGAATATTACAAATAATGCCATCAAATTTTTTATCTACTTCAATTAATTGTTCAATGCTACCATCGCGGACAATCAGATTATCTCGATTGACTTGGTTCAATTGACAATTACTTCGGCAAGTTTTGGTAGCTAATTCATCGGTATCTACTGCATAAACTTGCTTTGCACCAAGCATAATTGAACCTATAGACAGAATTCCCGATCCACAACCTATATCAGCTATGGTTTGACTTTCAGCGTTTTCATACAGTCGCATCTCTAGAGATTCAAGACACAATTGTGTAGTAGGATGAGTTCCTGTTCCAAAAGCTGCGCCAGGATCGAGACGCAAAACCAATTTATCAGATTTCTCTGGAGGAGTTTCCCAAGCTGGATAAATCAAAAAGCGATCGCCAATTTCCATGGGTTGCCAGTGTTGCTTCCAGCTACTTGCCCAGTCTTCTTCATTTATTAAATGCCATTGAGCTTCTGGAACGGACACTTCTAATAATTTGGCATCTTGCTCTAGCCAAGAAGATAAGGCTGCCAAATCTAGTAACTGAGTTTTTATTTCAGGAATATACGTTTTAATCAAAATCTGTTGATCTGTCATTAGTTCCGACTCTGATTTCTTTTCGTTGTCTAAAATTTTGACTTCGGTAGCTGTTCCAGAACAACCAAATTTTTCAAGTCTCCAAAAGACTGATTCTTCCAGTATTGGGTCGCATTTTATGACGATCTCCCACCAGCGATTAGACATGAATTTTCTTAGGTTATAAATTTTATAGGGATTATCTAACGTTGAACCTGAATGATATTTTTTAACCAACAACCATGGGTCGTTTGCGCTATCTTAAGTTTGATCTTGCTCAATAGGACAGCAAAGTAATCTATGACTATTAAGATTTAGAGTGTAATTAGGCATTTTTGGACTTAGTTATTTTAGTGATCTCAGAGCAAAATAAGCAAAATACAGTTTTTTCCTCACCACTGTATGCGAATATTTCAGCTTTACCCACTTTTTATGGTTTTGTTGATAGTTTTCCCAATATTGTTAAACAATTCATCAATACTAAAAAATTTAAGTCGGCAAGTTGTTTAGATCCTATTTGTCTAACAATGAAATTGGTGAAATCTACTATTAACTTATGAATAGTAGATTTCACCAATAAATATTACCTAGGCATCATCTTGACGTGATAATTAATTATGCAGATAACTTCACAGTATAAGCATCTCTAATTCCATCTACTTTAGTAATTTCTTGCAAAATGCCTTCAGGTAATGGATCGTCCAAGCTCAGAACCATTACTGCTTCCCCTCTGACAATTTTGCGACCAACCTGCATACTGGCAATATTGACATTATAACTACCTAATAAAGAGCCAATTTTGCCAATAATTCCTGGCATATCTCTATGAAGAGTAAATAACATATGATCATTGGGTGGAACATTGATGGGAAACTCATCCAAGCTGGTAATTCGTATTTCCCCTTCACTTAGCAATGCTCCTGTAACCGAATGTTTACCATTGGCTCCTTGAGCTTCTATACGTAGTGAACCACCCGAATAGTCGCGGGTTGAATTATCTTTAGTTTCAATAACCCTAATACCTCTTTCCTGGGCTTCTATTGCTGCGTTGACATAATTTACCCTCTCTCTCAAAGCCTCAGACAGCAACCCTTTTAAAGCAGCAACAATTAGTGGTTGACTATCGTTGTTAGCCAATTCTCCCTGTAAACGAATATTTAACTCATTAATTCGTCCTCCAGCTAACTGACCAGCCATCGTGCCTAAAGTTTCTGCTAATCTTAGGTATGGTCGTAATTTTTCCATTACATCTGGGTTTAAACCAGGAATGTTGACTGCTGAACGAGCAGGAAGACCCAATAAGACATCTCTTATCTGCTCGGCGACATCGATCGCCACATTTACCTGAGCTTCGGCTGTAGAAGCTCCTAGATGAGGAGTCAGAACTAGATTTGAACCAACTTCAGTTAATGGTGATTCTTCTAAAGGCTCATTAGCATAAACATCTAAAGCAGCACCACCGATTTTTCCTGCTTGAAGTGCTTCTGCTAAGGCAACTTCATCAATGATGCCACCACGGGCGCAGTTAATAATACGAGCATGCGGCTTCATTTTAGCTAGTGCTTCAGCATTAATCAAATTGGCAGTTTCTGGAGTTTTGGGAATGTGCAGAGTAATATAATCTGCTTCCTTAAACAGTAAATCTAAATCTACTAAGCTACAGCCGATCCTCTCGGCTCTTTCTGCCGAAACAAATGGATCATAAGCCAGTAATTTCATGTCCATTGCCCGTGCCACCTTAGCAACGTGGGCGCCAATTTTCCCTAAACCAATTACACCTAGAGTTTTCTTATAAACTTCGTTCCCAACAAATTTCTTACGCTCCCACTTACCGCTTTTGACGGATTGGTTGGCATCAGGAATTTGGCGAGATAAAGCCAGCATCATTGCTAAAGCGTGTTCGGCAGCAGCGATAGTATTACCCTCTGGAGAGTTGACCACGACAATACCATGACGCGTAGCAGCTTTAACATCAATGTTGTCTACTCCTACTCCTGCACGTCCAATAATTTTGAGGTTTGTACCAGCCTCAATAACCTCTGCTGTAACTTTAGTACCCGATCGCAACATTAAAGCATCATATTCGGGAATTATTTTGATTAGTTCTTCTAAAGGTAACTTGGTTTTTACGTCTACTTCGGCGACTTGAGAGATAATATCGATACCAGCTTGATCGATAGGATCGGAGACGAGAACTTTTGCCATAGTCATGAATTGTAGTCTAATTCCCTTGCGTCTTGTTTTTTCACCTGTAAACTCAATTCTTTATGCTTGAGAGTAGCAAAACATTCGCCACTCTCACCAATATTTTCAAACCTCTTGCTCTAGGTTTTAGTTATTGTTTGAGTCTGTGCAGTAAATCATTGTAAAGGTAAAAGTAGCCTGGAGTTTCTTTTTGTTAAGAAGATTTTGGATTTGCTGTTGCTTTATTATATTGATGAATCTCAAAAAAACTTAAGCTTTTTTGAGATTAAAAATAGTTGATAGCTATACTGCTTGGGGTAAGAGCTTTGCTAAGGCTTCAATTTTTTGGCGTAGACCCACTAATATTTTTTTGAGCCATAAGGGTGTTGACGATTTTGGCTCTGATTCTAATATATCGGGTGATTCAGTTTCAGGAATTTTAATGGCAATCTGCTGTTCAGTTATTTCTACGGATTCGGGTTGAGGGATTTCAATTTTTGCTAATGGCTCTGCTCGATCTGAGTTAGTTTTAGTAATCTCAATTACTTCTGTTGTTTCAGATTTTGTTACTTCTGCTTTTTTTGTTTCGTCTGTATTGATCTTTTCTACTGTTTTTGGTTCAGGGACTTTATTCTCAAGAGAATAGTTGATATTATCCGTTTGTTTTTCTTTAGTAATTATTTGATTATTAATGTTAGTTGTTGGCTCAATAGTTGTTTCTACCTCATCACCATTTTTAGGCATTAATTTTGAATCTTCACTGTTTGGATTAGGAGTAATTGTGGTGAGCGAATCGGATTTATGGCTTGACTGTTCTTCGTTTTTTATTGCAGGTTCAGGTTTAATAATGTTTGCTGATTTTTCAGCAGTATTTTCTAATTCAATCAATTCTTCTGGTATTTTTACAGGCTGAATATTATTTTGCTGCTCTACTATAGATTTAGCTTCTGCTAAAGATATTTGATTAGCTACTAAAAGGTCTAATGTATTCTGTTGTTGGGGATCGTAATTAATGACCCTCACTGTATTATTAAAACTATTTTCAATATCATTGCCAGCTTCATCAACTAGTTCTAGCTGAATCCAATTTTCACCTGTTTTTAGTCCTGTTAAATAAACAGGCTGCCAATTTTCAAGCATAAAACTTTCTCCATTTACTGTTACTCTGATGCGCCAATCTTTTAGATTAGGATTACTTTTGGCGATCGCGTGTAAAGGGGCATTTGTTAAATAAAAATCAAGTAAAAACGGTTCTGCACCATAAGTTCCTGTGGGTTTGCTATAGGTCAGCAAAGGCAAATTAGGATCGGTACGGTTGTTGTTTGTTTCTGTTATTACACTAAAGGTAACTTGAGCATAAGCACCATCGTTTTTAAAACTTTCTCCCCAGGGGCGAGAAGCAAATACTCTTAAAGTATGAGTTCCTGGGCTTAAATCCTTGAGAATAATAGGTTTTTCTAAATCATATATTGATTGAGATGGCTGATTATCTAAAATCAAATCTAAATGATTTCCTAGTTTTGATTTTTCGTCTTGAAAGATTGGTAAATCCTTTACCTGTAGCTGAACATCAATGTCTGTTTGCTTAAACACTTCGGCTTGAGGAGCAATAATGCTTACTTGAGGAGTAAATTTTTCTAAGTCCTGGTTTAACTCCTTAATGATTTTAGGCGTGGCTGTTTCAGCCAACTTACTGTTAGTAGCATCTACAAATATGGTGTTGCTTAAGCGATCGCTAAAAGAATTATCCACATCTACTTGTCCGCAACCTATTAAACAACTTAAACAGGCTAACAATAAACAAAATCTAATAGTATTCATCGATCTTTATCTATAATTTATTCATAAAAAGCTTGGGAAATCTCTTGACTGAATCCATACCAGCTTTCCCACTATTACTAAATTACATCAGGATAGTAGCGATTTTGAGTCAGGGAACTATATTGTCTTTTGTAAAGATATTTTGTTTTTTGTGTACTTTTGCTGGAAAATGCTCAAGGGGCAAACCTAGTCAGACCAATAGTCGCGTCCATTTAAAATTTTGTTAAGCTTTACTTAGATTGCTGAATTCTGAGTCTTATGATCAGATACAGTAATGCCTGTAGCTCGAAACCTAAAAACTATTAGGAGAAAGCAAGCTAAGGTTATATAAAAAGCAGTGATTTTCGCTCTTTTTACATAATAAAAAACTTGTTCTTCGGAGCAAGAAAATCTAAATCTAAAATCTATTGCCCTGAGAGGAGAATCCTCATGACAATTAGTCCTCAAAAAGAAGAGGCGAAAGTCAAGGTAACAGTTGATGTAGATCCAGTTCCTACTTCTTTCGAGAAGTGGGGCAAGCCAGGTCACTTTGACCGAACTTTAGCCAGAGGTCCCAAGACTACAACCTGGATCTGGAATCTTCACGCTGATGCTCATGATTTTGACAGTCATACCAGTGACTTAGAAGATATTTCGCGAAAAATATTTAGCGCCCACTTTGGTCACCTCGCGGTGGTTTTTGTCTGGTTAAGCGGAATGTATTTCCACGGAGCCCGCTTTTCTAACTATGAAGCATGGCTTCTCGATCCCACCGCTATTAGACCTAGTGCGCAGGTAGTCTGGCCTATTGTGGGTCAGGACATTCTTAACGCCGACGTTGGCGGTGGATTCCATGGAATTCAGATCACATCTGGCTTCTTTTACCTTTGGAGAGCTTCTGGATTCACTAATAGCTTTCAGTTATACTGCACTGCTATTGGTGGTTTAGTGATGGCGGGTCTGATGATCTTTGCTGGCTGGTTTCACTACCACAAAAGAGCTCCTAAGCTGGAATGGTTCCAAAACGTGGAATCAATGATGAATCACCACTTGGCTGGTTTATTAGGCTTGGGTTCTCTGGGTTGGGCTGGACACCAAATCCACGTATCTCTACCAATTAATAAATTGTTAGATGCGGGAGTTGCCCCAGCAGACATTCCTCTGCCTCATGAATTCATCTTAAACAGTGATTTGATGGCGGAATTGTATCCTAGTTTTGCAGAGGGTCTAAGACCTTTCTTCACTTTAAACTGGGGCGTATATTCTGACTTTCTTACCTTTAAAGGTGGTTTGAACCCAGTAACTGGTGGCTTATGGTTATCTGATACGGCACATCATCATTTAGCGATCGCTGTACTGTTTATTATTGCTGGTCATATGTACCGTACCAACTTTGGTATTGGTCACAGCATGAAAGAAATTTTAGATGGACATAAAGGCGATCCTCTATTGTTTGGTGGAGAAGGTCATAGAGGTCTATATGAAATCTTGACTACTTCTTGGCACGCTCAGTTGGCAGTTAATCTTGCTATGTTAGGTTCGCTGACAATTATTGTGGCTCAGCATATGTACGCGATGCCTCCATATCCCTATATGGCGACCGACTATGCTACACAAATATCGCTGTTTACTCACCATATGTGGATTGGTGCCTTCTTGATTGTTGGTGCGGGAGCACACGCCGCTATTTATATGGTGCGTGACTACGACCCAGCTAAGAATGTAAATAACGTAGTTGACCGCGTACTTCGCGTTCGCGATGCAATTATTTCTCACCTTAATTGGGTTTGTATTTTCCTTGGCTTCCATAGCTTTGGTTTATATATTCATAATGACACCATGAGAGCTTTGGGTCGTCCCCAAGATATGTTCTCAGATACGGCGATTCAGCTACAGCCAATTTTTGCCCAGTGGGTACAGAATATTCATACTCTTGCTCCTGGGAATACTGCTCCTACAGCTCTTGAGCCAGTTAGCTATGCTTTTGGTGGTGGTATAGTTGCAGTTGGTGGAAAAGTGGCAATGATGCCTATTGCTTTGGGTACTGCTGACTTTATGGTTCACCATATCCACGCATTTACTATCCATGTAACTGCTTTAATTCTGTTAAAAGGCGTTCTCTACGCTCGTAGTTCTCGCTTGATTCCAGATAAAGGCAACCTGGGTTTCCGCTTCCCTTGTGACGGACCTGGTCGTGGTGGTACTTGTCAAGTATCAGCTTGGGATCATGTATTCCTAGGCTTGTTCTGGATGTATAACTCAATCTCTGTAGTAATTTTCCACTTCAGTTGGAAGATGCAGTCAGATGTATGGGGAACGGTAGCACCAGATGGTACGGTGTCTCATATTACGGCTGGTAACTTTGCTCAAAGTGCAATTTGTATCAACGGCTGGTTACGTGATTTCTTGTGGGCGCAGGCTTCTCAAGTTATCAATAGCTATGGTTCGGCTCTATCTGCCTATGGAATTATGTTTTTGGCAGGTCACTTTATCTTTGCTTTTAGCCTCATGTTCCTCTTTAGTGGACGTGGTTATTGGCAAGAATTGATTGAGTCTATTGTTTGGGCTCATAACAAATTAAAAGTAGCTCCAGCTATTCAACCCCGTGCTTTGAGTATTACTCAAGGTCGTGCTGTGGGTGTAGCTCACTATCTTTTAGGAGGAATTGTTACTACTTGGGCATTCTTCTTAGCAAGGACGCTCTCGTTGTAAACGAGTCTCGATTGCGCCAATCTTTTAAGATAGCCAAGGCTTTTAGTTAAGGTTGTCTTGAATGATTGGTCAGTCTAACTGTAACTTTGAACTATTGGTTCAAAATTATTAATAGTAAAGAGAACTTAACGGTGAAAAATTTAAGTTTAATAACTTGTATTAGCAACCGTGTTTTAACAAAATTACTGCCTGATAATATTTAATATTGAAGGTGGTAACCAAAAGCCAAAAATGAGTGGCAAAAAATAGCAATATTAAACTCATTTTTCACCCTACAGGAGAATTCTACCCATAACTTATGGCAACTAAATTCCCGAAATTTAGCCAGGATCTCGCTCAAGACCCGACTACTCGTCGGCTCTGGTACGGAATTGCCACTGCTCATGATTTTGAGCTTCATGATGGTATGACCGAGGAAAATCTTTACCAGAAGATTTTTGCCTCCCATTTTGGTCATATCGCCATCATCTTTCTGTGGACTTCCGGTACTCTGTTCCATGTGGCTTGGCAAGGTAACTTTGAACAGTGGATAAAAGATCCTTTAAACACTAGCCCTATCGCCCATGCGATCTGGGATCCTCACTTTGGTAAAGGCGCAATTGACGCTTTTACTCAAGGTGGTGCTTCTAACCCAGTAAATATTGCCTATTCTGGTGTGTACCACTGGTTCTATACCATTGGTATGACTACTAACCAAGAGTTATATCAAGGATCGATCTTCTTATTGATTCTTTCTTCTATCTTCTTGTTTGCTGGTTGGTTGCATTTACAGCCCAAGTTCCGTCCTAGCCTAGCTTGGTTTAAAAATGCTGAGTCTCGCCTTAACCATCACCTAGCTGGTTTGTTTGGGGTAAGTTCCTTGGCATGGACTGGACACCTAGTTCACGTTGCTATCCCCGAATCTCGCGGACAGCACGTAGGTTGGGATAACTTTCTTTCGACTCCTCCTCATCCCGCAGGTTTAGGGCCTTTCTTCAGCCTGAACTGGGGCGTGTATGCTCAGAATCCTGATACTGCCAATCATGTATTTGGTACTTCTGAGGGAGCAGGAACAGCTATCTTAACTTTCTTAGGTGGTTTCCATCCTCAAACTGAGTCTCTCTGGTTGACAGATATTGCTCATCACCATTTGGCGATCGCAGTAATCTTTATCATTGCTGGTCATATGTACCGTACCAACTTCGGTATTGGTCATAGTATCAAAGAGATTCTAGAAACTCACAAGCCACCTCAAGGCGGTTTGGGTGAAGGACACAAGGGAATATACGATACCTTAAATAACTCTCTCCACTTCCAGTTGGCTTTAGCTCTGGCTAGTTTGGGAACGGTTACTTCTTTGGTAGCTCAACATATGTATTCCCTACCCTCCTACGCATTCATTGCCAGGGACTATAC
>JBBSPC010000158.1:0-10136 GCA_038259125.1 Chroococcales cyanobacterium
TCATCTACAAGGACAAAAACTATGACTAATAGGCTTTCAAAGTCTATGCTATTCATGAGGAAAGATATTTAGATGGACAGCTTGATAACTTTCATCTTCTGTCTTTTCCTCCTTTTTTCCTAATTCACACTAGGCGTATTTTGGATATTATTACTTAAATCAGCAATGCCAAAAATCTAAATGACCCAACTAAACTGATTGGGATTGAGACAATTTTTAAATTCATTTCCTTATTGTTAGTAGCTTTAGGACTATTTCTTAGTTTATGGACTATAGTTCCTGCTCCCACCTTATCTTTGCTAATTTTTGGTGTGGGTGTACCAGAGCTTAGTCCTTGGATAGTGGGATTAAATCTAATCGCCTTGAGCTTTATCTTGGTCAAATTCCAGCCTAACTATCTTGGCATCACCTTTTTAATAGCAAGTTTGATGGCTCTTGCTCTTAGTCTTACACCTTTAATCCAGTTTGAAGCAGCTAACGCTAGGTTTCAGCTACAGATGGAAACTAGATTGGGCAAGGACTATCTTCAGCAACTGCCGACAGCTTTAATTGCTCAAATGCGTCCTCAACCTTTTGTATTAGCAGATGTATTTCGGGGAATTACTCTCAAAGAAGTGCAAATTCAGCGTGATATTCAGTTTGCTAATCCTGATGGTCAACGGCTAAAACTCAACGTTTATCAACCGTTAGCTTCTGGTAAACATCCTGCTCTAATTATGATTTATGGTGGAGCTTGGAGACAAGGTGAACCTAGTAATCACGAAACTTTTAGCCGTTATATTGCTGCTCAGGGTTATTGTGTAATTGCTGTTGATTATCGTCATGCGCCTGAATATAAATTTCCTGCTCAGTTAGAAGATGTTCAAACAGCTTTAAATTACATTCGCGATCGCGCCGATCGCTGGGAAATCGATCTCCAAAGGGTTGCTTTAATTGGAAGATCGGCAGGGGCGCAACTGGCTACAATTATCGCTTATCAAAATCAATCAGCAATTAACTTTAAAGCTATTGTCAACTATTATGGTCCTGTAAATTTAGTGGATGGATATCGATATCCTCCGCTACCAGATCCAATTAATACTCGTCAAGTTTTAGAAGATTTTTTGGGTGGTACTCCTGAAACAGAATTAAAACTCTATCAGCAAGCTTCACCCATTAACTACGTCCAGCCTAAACTACCTGTATCTTTATTGATCTATGGTGGCAAAGATCATATAGTTCAGCCTACATATGGCAAAATACTTTATGAAGAGCTACTGGCTAATGATGATAAGGTTATCTTGTTGACAATTCCTTGGGCCGATCACGCCTTTGATACTGTTTTTTCTGGCGTAAGTAATCAACTTGCCTTATATTATACTGAAAGATTTTTGGCATGGAGCTTACACAGTAATTAGTGTAGATCTTTACGTAAATTAGTTAACTCTTCTCTTAAAGATAAAGGCTGATAGCCAAGAGCAAAAGCTTTACTGCTATCTAAAGAAGTATCAGGCGATCGCGGTGCTACGGCAACTACATCTGATTGTTTACCAGCTTTAATTAGATCTGTCGGTAATTGCCAAATATCCGCCAACAATAACCCAAAACTATAACGAGAAATTCGCTCTTTTCCTCCTAAATGTAATATCCCCTGCACCTGTTTTTCCACCGCTAATAACAATCCTTGAGATGCAGCCGAGGCACTAGCAGGTGTACGAAATTCATCGGTAAACAAGTTGATTTCTTTACCAGCTTTAAGATTACTAATTATTCCCTGCATAAAGCTAGCAGCGACGGGAGAAGGCGCACCAAACATCAAAGGCATTCGACAAATTGCGATCGCAGGATATACCTCGCGCATTTTTTGTTCAGCAGTTACTTTTTGTTCGCCATAATAATTAATCGGACAAACTGGATCGGTTTCCTTGTAAAAAGGATTTTTGCCATCAAAGACTAAATCTGTTGAGGTAAAGGCACAAGGAATGTTATTTTCGCCACACAGACGAGCAATATTTACCGCAGCCGTAACGTTAATTGCCAAAGATTCATTTGGGTTAGTTTGACAAAAATTTGGTTTAGAAGCAGCAGCAGTATGAATTACCGTATCAGGCTGGATATCTTTAAATAGTTGTTCGAGTACCTCAAAATCCTTTAAGTCAGTCTTATATAAAGTCGCTCCAGATATTTTTAGCTTATGACTAAAATAAGTCCCGTATACTTGCCAGTTAATTTGGGCATGATGACACAAGTTCCAGCCTAAAAAACCACTTGCACCTGTAACTAAGAGTTTTTTCATCGATAATAAATCTGTCAATAACGTTAGACTAAGTGATAATTTTGCATAACCTAGTTCATCTAATCACAGTTGCACCACATATTATTTCTGAAGTGCTAGAAAAAACGTCAGTACGTAATCCCATCGCCGTTAGCTTAGGCGCGATCGCTGGTTCTCTCAGCCGTTATTATTTGAGCATTTGGCTAGCCCAGCGGTTTGGCACAGGCTTCCCCTATGCAACTTTATTTGTTAATCTAACTGGTTCTTTTGCAATGGGGCTATTAACAACTTTGGTACTCGAAAGAGCATTGCTAATTTCTCCAGAGATTCGTTTACTAATTGCTGTCGGGTTTTTGGGTTCTTATACTACTTTTTCGACTTATGAGCTTGATAGTATTAGTCTAATACGAGATTCTCAGCTAAATAAAGCATTTATATATTGGCTAGGGAGTGCTGTATTGGGTTCTGTTGTTCTTTATCTGGGAATTATTGCAGCTAGATTACTTAGAATATAGTTGCTCTAGTTGTTTGACGGTTATTTTCGCAACGGGAAATATTTTGGTTGTCGCAGTCGGCAGAGTTAAATCTTGATATTGGGCAAAAGCCAAGTCGTTAAAAGTAATTGGGATATATAAAGCAGGTTGAGTTGCCAGTAAATTGCGAATTTCTATAGAGATAGCTTGAATTTCTGCTGAAGTTAACTTGGCATTGATAGTTCCCAAACGTAGATAAAAGTCATTATCTATATCCTTGGGAGTTGTATGATATTTATGTAAGAGATTGAATTGCTGTAAGTTACGACGCAGATCATCTACTGCTAAAGAAACGCTGTTGTTTGACCATGACCAACCAATCAATACAGGGATAGTTTGATTGTCTGCTGGTTGAAGTTGAAAAGAACGATCGTAAAGATGTTGATTGCGACTAAGGAAATTGTAATCGGTATTGCGATCGTATCCTCCAAAGCGAATTATTAATGGTAAGCTAGCCTGATGCTTAAGATAGTTGACTAAACCAGGAATATCTATGTATCTAGTTTCTTCTCTACGTTCATAAAACCATTTATTAATTACACCCGCCTCAGTTTTGTAACCTTCGCAGCCAATAATTGTCCCGTGAACTTGTTCTAGCTGATAGGGGACAAATTTATCTTTAACTAATTGATTTGTAAAACAGGTTTGTAACTTTTGAATTAGGTTAATTAACTGAACAGGTTTGTCACCATAAAAACTAACTAGGCTAAGGTTCATTATTAAACACGCTTAATTTTTAACTTTATTATTAACCAAAGTTTTTAATATTTGCAGAAGTCGAAAATCCTATAAAGTAGACTTCTTGCGTGAATAAAATATTAACTTCTTTATTATCTATTACTTACTACTTACTACCTCTTGGTAAGGTACTCCATTTACTAACGATAAAACAATAAATAGTATTAAGTTTGTACCTTCATGATTTCTGACTCAATGTCTTGTAAATCTGTCAGTAAACTGCCCAAGTAATTTGTTTGAGTTGGATAGGCAAACTCAATATCATATTTAGCAAATTCAGATTTAATGCCTAAATTAATTTGCTGTTGAGCATCCATATAGATACTGTAATCATTACTATCAATAAAGTAGACCACCTCAAAATCTAGGCTATACTCTCCATAACCTGAAAAATGGGCGCGATCAAAAACTGTGTGTGGAGTTTGATTAATAATTTGCTCTAATACAACAGGAATTTGCTCTAATTGCTCGGTGCTGGTTTCGTAAACTACGCCAAAATTAAATACTATCCTACGTTGACGCATCCGTTTAAAATTGCGAATCCGAGAACTAGTTAAATCTGTATTGGCAATAACTATTTCTTCGCCACTGATGCTCTTTAATCTTGTAGTTTTGATGCCCACATAATCGACTGTACCCAAATAATCGCCCACAATAATAAAATCTCCCAACTCAAAAGGGCGATCTAAGAGGATTGAAAAGTAGCTAAATAGATCCTGTAATACGCCTTGAGAAGCAAGAGCGATCGCCACACCGCCAATTCCTAAACTAGCTACTACCGCCGAGATATCAAAGCCTAAATTATCTAATAAAAATATAATTCCAATTAACCAAACAACAACTTTAATTGCGGGAACTAAAGCATTAATACTACTTTCTATATTGGCATTGTTATGGTGATAGGTAAGCCAATATAATTTGACAGCATATTCAGCGATCGCCGTTAGTAATCTAATAGCCAATATTGTTGAGGCGAGAATTACTAAAACTTCAACTACACGGCTTAAGATCGGATGTAAAGTTAAATTGCTAATGGCTAAATAAACACTACCAATATAAGTAATGGGAATGAAATTTTTTTCTAAAATTCTGACAATGGCATCATCATAAATATTTTCAGTTTTAGCTGCCCATTTCCTTAAGCTTTTAAATGTCCAAAGCTTGACTATTCTAATGATAATGATGCAGGATAAGAAGATTGCTAGAGCTAGCAAATAGTCTCCCAGTTTGTTGTTTAATAATTCCCACGATAGAAAATCTAAGTTCATAAAATAATTCAGCCAAATCTAAATATGTATCTGCATTTATTTCCCCAATGAGAATAAATACCGGCTCTATCATTACATCTATCTAATTATTTTGCCTACATACTAAAGATAGAAATATATATCTTTAGCTAGATAAGTTTTTTCCTAAACTTTACTCAGAATTGGCATAGTTTTAAAAGTGAGATCGGCTGTGTAAAGCTTTATGGGCAAGACAAGAAAACAACCCAAAGAAAGACAACAGTTTATTATGCGACAACTATATTCAATTAAAATAAACTTGTATTAATAAATTTATCTTATGCGTTTAGGAACTTTAGTCGGCTTTTTGGCTATTTTAATTGCTCTCTATATTTTATGGCAAATTAAACAGGTTTTGCTATTAGCTTTTGCTGCGGTCATCTTTGCCACGGCAATTAATCAACTTGTCAAGCTATTACAAGCAAAATTTAAATTAAATCGCCAAATAGCGATCGCTATTTCCGTTGGTGGAATATTAATATTTATTATTGGCTTTATTGCTTTAGTTATACCCCCTTTCATCGAACAATTTAAAGAGCTAGTTACTTTAGTTCCTGATGGTTTAGAAAAGCTTAATGGTTGGAATGAATGGTTACGTAACTTTTTACCAGATAGGTTAATTGAAGATTTTCAGGGTATAGAAGCTTTAACGCAAAATCTTAGATCGTGGATAAATGGATTTATTAGTAATTTCTTCGATCTATTTTCTGGCACATTAACAGTAGTTCTTAATTCACTACTAGTAATAGTAGTAACGATTATGTTGCTGGTTAGTCCTACTCCTTATAAGCAGGTTTTTTTATTAATGTTTCCTGCTTTTTATCGTCGCCGAATTCAAACTATTTTAAAAAAGTGTGAAAAGAATTTAGGGGGATGGTCAATCGGCATCTTGTTCAATATGGCAGTTATTGCTACGTTAAGTGGTATTGGGCTATGGGCATTGGGAGTTAGGCTACCTTTGGCAAACTGTTTATTAGCAGGAATGTTAACCTTTATACCTAATTTAGGACCTGTTTTAAGTGTTATTCCCCCAACAGCAATGGCTTTATTAGATGCGCCATGGAAAGCATTAGCCGTGGTCATTCTTTATATTGTTATTCAACAAGTTGAAAGCAATATTCTTACTCCTATTGTAATGAAGAAACAGGTATCTTTATTGCCAGCAATTACTTTACTTTCTCAAGTTGCTTTTGCCGTGTTTTTTGGTATTTTGGGCTTATTTTTGGCTCTACCGATTACTGTAGTGGCTCAAGTTTGGCTCAAAGAAATAATAGTTAAAGATATTTTGGATCTTTGGCAGCCAGAATCAGATAAATATAGCTTTATTCCTCACAAATCAAAAGCAAAAAATAAAAATAGATTATCAAATAAATAACCAAGCGTGTGAGTTACAGCGGTTTTCATCTAGATAGGGGACAGATAGACTTTTGGGTGCATAGGTTGCTCACCAAGATTAAAATTCCGTGTCCCCAATGTGCCTGCAAACCGCTGTAGCTGATTGACCAACGGTAATAGCATAAACGCGCACTTTTGCACTGTAAGGCATTGTCGCGTATCAGGCAGGGTCTAAAACCTTGTTCGATTATTTCTAATAACTAAAAACTAATAACTCACAACTACGGCGCAGCCGTTTATCTGTTATTTTCCTCTAGCCAACTTCAGCTAAAGCAGCATTAATAGTTAAAGAATCTGCCCCAGGCAAACAAGCGTGTTGACTAATATAGCGTTTCCAGGCTTTTGTCCCAGGCTGCTCAGCAAATAGCTGTAACATATGACGGCTAATAGAATTAAGTCTTGTTTTTTTACCAATCCAATAGTCAATATAAGGAATCATTGCCTTAACAATCTGCTGACGTGTCAAAGGAGTTGTGTCTTCTCCATAAATATCTCTATCTACCGTAGCGAAAATATAGGGGCGATCGTAAGCAGCCCTGCCAATCATAGCTGCATCTACAAACTGAAGGTGTGTTGTCGCTTGTTCAATATTAGTAATACCACCGTTAATTTCAATAAAAAGATGGGGAAAATCTTGTTTGAGACGATAGACATCTTCGTAGCGCAACGGGGGAACATGACGATTTTCTTTGGGACTCAAACCCTGTAACCAGGCTTTACGCGCGTGAATCGAAAAATTGGTACAGCCAGCCTCTGAGACAATATGCACAAAGTTAACCATGTCTTTATAGCGATCGCAATCGTCCACGCCGATACGATGTTTTACAGTGACAGGGATATCTACTGCTTTTTGCATCGCTTCCACCCCCGCAGCGACTAATTCTGGCTGGGTCATTAAACAGGCACCAAAGTTTCCGTTTTGCACCCTGGGACTAGGACAACCAATATTTAAATTAAGAGCGTCATAGCCCCAATTTGCGCCAATTTTGGCACATTCTGCCAACTGAGTAGGATCATCTCCTCCTAGCTGAAGCACTAAAGGTTTTTCTTCGGGAGAAAAATCTAATAGCTTATGGCGATCGCCGTGAATAATTGCCTGGGTAGTAATCATCTCTGTGTACAGCAAAGTCCTACGACTGATTTGACGCATGAAGTAACGATAATGACGATCTGTACGATCCATCATTGGCGCAATACTCAGAGGATTATTAACAATGGCTTGTTTGTTTAAATTATTGCTGTTCATAATGCCATTTATCTAATGCTGATTAGATAATAGTTCTTGCCTTGCCTCAGTTGCTAATATTTTAGATATATCTCATAAAACTAAAAAAATTATAAGCTTATGGTTCGTTTAAATATTTATAGCCTGTCGATGCAAATTAGTCGTATGTTTGAGCAAGGGCAGTCTTTCTTCTGTGCTATCAAAGTCCAAGACTGGCTGAGAGAAAGAAATGAAAACCCTGATGATTATGATATTTTGTTTCACGAAAAACCTGCCCCACCAGGATCGGGATTAATCATCATGCAAGAAATTGAGTTGCGTCGCAAAGATGGCAAACCAGTTGAGGCTTGGTTACAAGAGGATATAAATAGCTATACCTAATTGAACTAAACCTGGGTGAGTATTTCTTAAACTATACGCTCATAATCAAGTTTAATCATGCAATAAGGCTTAGACAAGCGATCGCTTTATATTGAGTAAAGTAGAATAAGAAATATTTACAGAACCAACAGTCATCCAAATGACACCAGCAGAAATTCAAAGCACTATTGAACAAATGTTATCTGTTCAAAGACAGATTCAGGAAAGTCAAATTAAAAACACAGACAATATAGCTAGGTTAGAAAGCCAAACTCAGTCAAACAGTCAGTTAATTCGAGAAAACAGTCAATTAATCCGAGAAAACGGTCAGTTAATTCGAGAATTTGCTGGAGATACTAGGGAAGATATTGCACTTTTGGTAGAAGAGATTGCTAAATTGGCTGTAGACCAAAGAGAGAAATTTAATCAATTTTATGGCTATCATATAGCTGCTGATTCTGAGCGACTAAATATTATTGAAAGGCTCAATAAAGTAGAGCAAGAAGTAGAACGGCTAAAAGGAAGACTGGATAACGAATCAAATTGAAAATTAACTTCTAATTATTTTTAGGTTTGAACTATATAACCATAATCAAGTTTAATCAGGCGATCGCGTGATTAGAAATAACTATAGCAATCGGATTAGGGCTATTTAATTCTGAATTATCATGCACTTAGCAAATAACCGTGAAATAACTCAACAGCGAGATGGTTAGCGTTTATTTTACAGTCCCCAAAACTCAATTCTTGCTTCTAACCAGCCCGATTTTTGCCAACGAGCGATCGCCCTATCGACTTGTTCACGTAGTTCCTGGTACTGTAAACCTTTCGGGATGACAATTGCCAATGCTGCCCCAGAAAGCCTCTCTGGCAGTAATTTATAAGCAGGGTATTCCTGTGTCCAACCTGTAAGCACAGAGCGATCGGCTGCAAAGGCATCAGCCTGTTTAGTTTCAATTAACTGTAATGCTTCTTGATAAGACTTGGCACCAATTAAAGTGGCATGGGGTAGTTTATTTCTGACTACGGCAATGGTTGCCGAATTTTCTAGTACAGCTATCCTGCTATTATTCAAACCATTAATATTTTTAATTTCAGGCTTTTTGGTAATGATACCTGTGCCATCGAGATAATAATAAGGGCTAAAATCAACTATTCTGCTACGGGAAGAAGTAACGGCGACTCTGGCGATCGCCATATCTACTCGATCCTCTAGAACTACTCGCAAACGTTCTTTATTAGTCACAGGTAAAAACTCTATCGCCTCAGCATCACCGAGTAATTCTTCGGCTAATTTATGAGCAATGTCAATTTCTAGCCCAACTAAATTCCCTTTTTTATTGGTAAAGCCTAAAGGACGCAAATTATCTTTAACAGCGACTTTTAATTCTCCTCTTGATGCAATTTCTGACCATTCCTCTGCAAGTATTAGTTGCGGGTTAGTTGTTAGAAAAGCGATCGCTAAGCTAATCTCAGATATTGCCGTAACCAGACTTAAAAGTCTTTGTTTCATTTAGGTTAAGTAGCTTATTACAGATCAAATTAACTTGTTGAAGTGGCGTTGTTGCATAAATAAAGCTGCCAAGGGCAGAAACTTGAAGATGCTAGATTGAAGGTTAACCACAACCAAAAACTAGCGATGAAGAATCAGTACCGCATTCGTAACTGGTCTGAGTATAACGCAGAGGAAGCATTACCAAGGGATGAGAACTTAAGAGCCATCCGTCAAGTTGGACGCAAAAAATGGAAAAAAGAAAGTGGTTAAGTAGCTCCACCTAAATAAAAGTAAAATACAAGAGGATGGATTTGAGGGATAATTAAAAAGTGCCAGCAGGATTAAAAATAACTTTGACTAAAGATGAAGATCGAACATTAAAGGAGTTGGAGTTAGCCAAAAAAGTTCCTAGACGAACCAAACACAGAGCAAGTGTCTTACGGCTTAATAGTAGAGGATGGAGCGTCAAAGTGATCGCCGACTATCTAGACTGGGGAGAATCAGCAGTAAGACAAACAATTCATCGTTGGAATAAGTCGGGATTATCAGGTTTATGGGATGCTTCTGGTAGAGGAAAAAAGCCTTCATGGAATGATGAGGATTGGCAACTTCTGAAGCAATGGCTGGATGAGCCTCGTAGCATTAGTAGATGCGGACAAGTCCTTTCTCGACAACTAAGTCAAAGATTGGCACGAGAAAGACAAGTGTTTTTGGGAGCAGAACAAATTCGTCGCATACTTAAAAAAAAAAGTATAGTTCCGATACTCAGTTCGGTGTTAGTCCAATCTTTGAGAAACTCTCTAATCTTGGTGCGACTCATCCGATAACGAACACCAAGACTCGCAATAAA
>JBBSPC010000159.1:0-10045 GCA_038259125.1 Chroococcales cyanobacterium
ATTAAACTTTACCGTATTCGTCATCTTCTCTTCTCGGTTTCTCAATAGACTAACAAAGTTGATAATGCTTAGTTACTTAAAAATAGCCGTAAATCCTTCTGGTTACTTGTTTCCAGTCTATTTTTTACGTCGAACTCAGGTCATCAAAGAGCGACTCGTTCAAGACAGTTATGACTTACAGTATATTACTGCTCGTAGCTATTAACTATTAGCTCTTAGCTGTCTTTTCGAGCGTTCCCTTGCAAGCTGAGGATTCCATAGCATCCACTGTAAATTATCAGGTTGAGCCACAAATCCTAATTTATGATAAAAATCAACAATATGAGAACTGGCAAATAAAGTAATATCTTTAATTTTATTTTGATGCAGCAGCTTAATTAAGCTTTGAACAATCTTTTTCCCTATGCCTTGTCCTTGAAAGTTGGGATGAGTTACTATATCGAGCAATGTTGCTTGAAACACGCCATCAGAAACGGCTCTAGCAAATCCAATTAATTGTCGTCTGTTATCAACAAGATGCCAAGCGCATACATAACAAAAGCTATTGGCGATCGCTTGTTCTACTTTGTCTAAAGGACGGCGTGACCAGCCTACAGCACCGCATAAGTCTTCTAGCTGATTTGGTAGAATCAGACAATTGGCTTGAAAAATAACTTTCCCAGAAATCAATTTAGCTTGGGGTTTGGGAATGCTAAGAGTGGTATATCTGGTCACTAATTCACTTTCTAGTTGGCTTTGACCAGAGGTAATTGTCTGTTCTAATTGGTTTTGCCGTAAAAGCAAGTTCTTAAGCTGCCGTAAAACCTCAGTCTGATTTGGCTGAATTTCCAAAACCATGTAGTAAATAATAATTGCGCCAATAGTTTGATGTTCGGTGGCTAAAATATTTGCCAGATGAACTAACTCTTGGGGCTTTGTCTTGAAAGCATTAAAAATCGAATTATGCCCACAAGACTGAATTAAATAACGATAATGCTCAATTGATCGATCTAAACTATCTCTTTGTTTAAAAGCTGTGCCTAATTTTTGATAAACAAGCTGATGCTGTGAATCGAGTTGAATAGCATGAAGATAATTAGCGATCGCTTTGTCCCATTGACCTAACTTACTCAAGGCATCCGCTAAATTGTACCAAGACCAAAAAAAACTAGAGTCAAGTTCTACTGCCCGATTATATGCCTCAACCGCCTCTTGCCATTGTTCTATGTTGCCCAAAGCAGTACCTAAATTATGCCAAGACCAAAAAAAACTAGGGTCAAGTTCTACTGCACGAGTATAAGCCTTAGTCGCTTTATGCCACTGCCCAAGCTTACTTAAAGTATCTCCTAAATGATGATAAGACCAAAAGCAATCAGGTTTAAGCTCAATGACACGTCCAAAGGCTACTGTAGCGGTTTGCCATTGCTCTTGCTTTCTGTAGGTATCAGCTAACTCATACACTTCAGACCAATTTTGAATGCTGGCGATTTTCTCTAATTCTAATGTCATTAGACGTTTTATGGCGATTAGCTCCGTTCAAAACCTATTAGTTTTTAGTTTCCGGCAGCAGCATTAGTTAGCAATAGATAACTTAGTTTCAGAAATAGTTGCAATTAGTTCCACGTCAAATTCTTCTTCAAAGAGTTCTTTTTTGTAGCTCAAATTCCATAATTCCAGGCTGCATTTATCTCCTATTTCTACTGGCTCGATTTGGAAATGGAGAGAGCGATCGTGCTTATCATATTGACAGTTTACTCCAGCGATCGCGCCTTTGTTTCGTCGTTCTAAAGCTACTGCCAGTCTGAGGATAGCACTCAACTGCCTCACTATTAGCTGATACTGTTTATCGGGCAAACTATTATATGGTTCATGTTTTTTCTTAGGCTTACTTTTACGATGGTAGCGAGCAATACTAGCAATTAACTCTAATTCTAATTCAGTAAAGCCTAGCAATTCAGCGTTACGAATTAGATAATAAGAATGTTTGTGATGAGATGAATGACTAATGAATATTCCACAGTTATGCAAAGTTGCTGCTGACCACAATAATTCTCTTTCTGCTACATCCCAAGAATGTAATTCTCCTTTTAGCTGGTCAAAAATACTCAAGGCAAAGTGTGCTACTCTCTCGCCATATTCCAAATCTACATGATACTTTTTAGCAATTTTCAAAACGTTACGGTTTTTAACTTCGTTTTGATAACGTAATCGACTGTTGATCAAGCCACGAGTTAACATCCAGTCAACAATCATGCCTTCTCTTAATGCTCGTTCACAAATCATGATTGAGTCTAACTTGAGCATGGTCATCGCCTCTAGCAAAATAACTGCCCCTGGGATGATAATTTCGGCTCGTTTTTCTGAAAGTCCTGATACATCCAGTCTTTCTTTGAAGCTCATTTTTGCCAGCTTCTTGACAATTTTTTCAATGTCCTGACGATTGACCTCATAACCGTTGAGAGGGTCGGGAACATAACCTAACTCATCTTTAGCATGAATCGCTGCAATAGTTTCAATTGTGCCAGATGTACCAATAGTTCTGGGTACTTCATTTAGCTGTAAATTGCGCCAGATTTCATCTACAGGACGCTCTAGCATCCCTTTGACATAAGCTCTCAAAACCTTTAATTCGCTATCGCTAATGGGATCTGTAGTCACAAATTCTTTAGCTAAACGTACCGCACCGATTTTGGTACTGCTTAAAAAACGCGGTTCATGAATATCTGCCAATACTAATTCAGTTGAACCACCACCAATATCAATAATAATATGAGGCTGATCGTTAAAGTCCATTCCCGATAGGACTCCCAAATAAATTCGTCGAGCTTCTTCCTGACCAGAAATAAGATTAACCACAATACCTAATTCTGATTCAATTTGGCGTAAAAAAGCTTCACCGTTAGGTGCTTCTCTAGTTGCACTGGTTGCCACAGCAATAATTTGACTAGCATTTAAGCTATTGGCGAAGTCTCTACAGCGTCTTAGAGTGTCAAGAGAACGTTGAATTGCTTCTGGAGTTAACTTACCTGTTGTCGGGTCGCGATCGCCTAATCTTACCGTATCTTTTTCTTTGGCAATTACGGTAAAAGACGGCAAAGAAGGCTCTATTTTAACAATTACCATGTGAATTGAGTTAGTGCCGATATCGATCGCTGCAATAATCTGTTGCTTCATGGTAGCTGCTTGTGCTTTAAACTCGCTTTGAGAGGCGATTTATGGATAAGATTAGTTGATAAAACTCTTAACAAAACGATAACTATTTTCTAGCAAATTATTAAGATATTTTTATAATCTCATGGATTTTGCGAACAAGACATAGATACACTTAATTTTTTTAAATATTTATCTCAGGGCTATTTCATTCTCGAAAGCCAGAGAATAAATTCTCTGTCTAAATATATTAAGTCCGTTTAAACGGACTTAGACTTTAAGCCAAGAAATTCATTTCTTGATTGATTATAGTCAGAATGAAATAGCCCTGTATTTATCTATTTATCTATTTATCTAAAAAGCAGCTAACAATCAATTACCAATTACGACAGAGTTACCTTCGCTTCTAAAGATTTGAGATATTCCGTATTTACCTTAGACTCTCTAATGAGGGCAATTTTACCAGTACGGGCAATTTCCCGTATGCCAAACTTGTTTAGCATTTGAATAATGGCGACTATCTTGCCAGGATCGCCTACCACTTCAATAGTTAGAGCCTCTTCTGAAAGATCGACAATACGAGCGCGGAAAATTTGAGCCAACTGAATAACTTCCGCCCGATTAGATGCAGTGGCGTTGACTTTAATTAACATTAATTCTCGTTCGACGCTAGGCTGTTGGGTAATATCCTGTACCTTAAGTACGCTAATTAACTTGTAAAGTTGTTTAATTAGCTGCTCGATAATTTGTTCATCTCCAGGCACAACCATAGTAATACGGGAAACACCTAGCTGTTCGGCAGGTCCTACCGCCAAACTTTCAATATTAAAACCACGACGGGCAAATAATCCTGAAATGCGGGTCAAAACTCCTGCTTCGTCTTCTACTAAGACAGAAATGGTGTGCTTTATCATAGCTGAAATATTAGTCAGTTTTTATTGGTTGGTTTCCTATCATAAATTAAATTGGTTATCTAGATCGGGATAGAATCTATCTAAAATAGCGATTGCTTAAGGTAACCACTGGGGACGAAAACCCACAAATGGTAGCTGTTCGGCGTTAAAATCAGCAGAATTAGACTTTTTAGAAGCTCGAATTAACAACCAAATACTTTTATTCTCTGTTGTCGAAGAATCGGTGATAGAAGAGGTATTATTTAGCGATCGCTCGAAGAGAATTCCTAGTCCATCTGGTGCAACACTAAGTTTGCTATCTTGATATTCTGCTAAAGATACCAAGGTTTTAACTTTGCCAGTTTTGAGATTAATTTCGGCTATGTAGGGTTTTTCAATATATTCTTTACCTTTAATTAACTCTGTCAGCCAACAATATAGATAGGTTGCAGTGGGATCGAACTGACAATTTTGAATTGAGCCTTCTGTATTTAAAAGTTTTTTTTGGATTCCTTGAGTATTGACATAAAAAAGCGATCGCGTATAGCTTAACTTAGCATTGTCGGTATTATAATTAATCATCGCTGCTCCCGTACCATCAGCAGTAAAGTCGAGAACTTGACCAAATTTAGGGATAAAGTCTAGAGGTTTGGCATTGGTTTCTAAGGGCAGTAAAGCGATACCTTCCCCTTGAGCAACTGCTACGGTTTGACTATCAGGAGCAATCAGAAAATCGCCAATTTGAGCATCGGTTATTAGTTGCGGTGGCTGATCGGCAGTAATCATCCATAAGCCAGAGTCATTAGGATTATTACGGTCTAGCCTTTGTACCAAAATTTTTTTACCATCCTGTGCCAGATCGAATTGATTATTTTGATATTTTTGATTATCTAAAATCAACTTTACCTGAGGATTATTGTTGGTTACTTCAGAATTTAAGCCCGTAGTAACGGTATAAAGCTGTAAATTCAGAATCCCTTTTATTCCCAGCTTATTGTCGGCAGCGGAAAACAATAGGCGATCGCCCTGGGGATAAGGTTCAAAATCAAATACAGTTAGATAATCGGGAGTCAGAATTGATTTTTTTTGCTGCGTCCAGTTAAACAGAATTAATTTACCTTTCTCTATCCCTTCAGTGCCAATATAGGCAGAAGCGCGATCGCGACTGCGAAATTTGGCGACAAAAGGTCTAATCTTGTTGCCCACTTTTTCTTGATTAGGAAATCTCTCTGTTGCCCCTGCCAAAGATACCTGATAACTTTCCCCATAGGGTGCAGGAGATTCTAAGGTATAAGCCAGTCTTAACCCTGACCAGCTAATCTTACCTGGTAGAGGAGGAGTAATAGTTAAATTTTGCTCGACGCTGGTGCGATCTAGTGGACGATTAAAGTTTAAGATAAAAGCCCGATCTTCCCTGCCGATAGTTTTATTTTCCCAGTTAAAATCGTTAACCCTTGCCCCTGCATAAAATATACAGTTATCGTCACAAACACTACCGCCCCAAACTAACAAGCCGATAATTAATGCTAACAATACCACTAAGGCGATCGCTAGTCTGTCAATCGGTTGTAATAGCCTTTTTGCGTTCATGATTTTATTTGTAACTATAAGGATCTGCTGGAGTAGGAATTGATTTAATTGATTTGGCAGCCAAAACTAAAGAACGTTTTTCGGTAACAGCTTTGGAGTCTAATTTATCTTTACTGGGTAAAGTCGCGGTGATCATTTCCCCCTGAATTTCTAACCAAGTATCGGCAGGATAATTGCTACTGCTAGTTTCTAGTTTTACAGGAATACCGATGGGATAAGCATCCACTGCACAACAGGTAATCACAAACCGAGACAGCATGAGGTAATTATCGGCAAGTTCTGGTAAGTGCAGCACAAAACCACTGACGTTGGCTGGTTGCCCACTGTAGGCATCAGGTTCAGGATAGGCGTTAATTGTGCGTATCCAGTCAATGAGCGATCGCTCTTCTGGCTTAGTTGCGGTACGGAAGGCTTGAGGTTGTGAACTTGCAAAGGAAATATCCCCAACTCCCCTGGCAATGGCAGTTTGGCTGGTTAAAACCGTGGGCGGAATCAGTAATCCAGCGATCGCAACTATCAATAATAAACCACTGCTAATCCCGGGAGGAAAAAGACTAATGTGTTCACTGGTATTGTTAGATCTACGAGTAAAAATGAATTTGACCTTGACTATACCCAAACCCAGTAAAAGTATGCCGCTGCTTAATACCAATCCATAATAGTTGGGGTGAATTAACAGTTTATACTCTCCTGTCAAGGCATATTTTAGTAGTAAATTTCCCCAAGCTAATAAAGCTAATCCCTCGATCCAGGTTAATAAGTAACTATTTGGTTGAGGAGAACTTGAACGTAAGGGTTGATTAGGAATCATTATTTTGATTAGAAAAAATAACTATAGGCTAGGGTAAAAATAAAAGTCAACTGAGCAATTAATGTAAAAATATAAATAATTATTTTTGGTTTAAAAATTGATGCCATCAAGCCAATACTTTTAATATCTATCGTCGGTCCAAAGACTAAAAAAGCTAACAAAGAACCGCCCGTAAAAGTAGAAGCAAAAGACAGGGCAAAAAAAGAATCGACCGTTGAACAAATTGAGACAATTGCAGCCAAGAGCATCATTGCCAAAATTGAAGTTATAGTATCTTGACCAAGACTCAAAATTAGTTCGCGGGGTATAAAAACTTGAATAATGGCGGCGATTGCACTACCAAAAACTAGCATTGCTCCTAATTCACTAAATTCTTGCAGTATGTTATCAAAAAAAGGCTGGAATTTAGATTTAAAAGATGATGCTTGCTTTTTAGCTACGGCTGATGAAAACGAACTATCCAAAGGTAAAGATTGACCTTGTTCAATTAAAAAGCTCCCTGACTGTAGCAATGGCGATATGGATTCAGCCTTTTCTAGCTGATAATAATTAACAGGTTTTAATCTTTTGGAAAATGATTCTTGTAACAAAAAGCGGACATCTTTTTGCACACTAAAAATACAGCCAATTATTGTGGCAATTGCCAAAGAAAACAAGACTCGAAAGAATACGATACTCGGGCGATCGCCAAAAGCAACCCAAGTAGACCAAATTACAATCGGATTAATTGTCGGTGCTGCCAAAAGAAAAGATATGGCAACAGACGGAGACACTCCTGTTAACAATAACCTCCTGGCTACAGGAACATTGCCGCATTCACATACAGGAAATAAAAAGCCAATACAACTACCAACAACTGCTCCTAAAAAGGGATTTTTGGGTAATCTAGCAATTAATTGTTTTTCATTAATTAAAAATAATAAAAAACTAGAAAGCAATACCCCTAACAATAGAAAAGGCATCGCTTCAACTAATAAACTCAAAAACAAAGTGAAGGCGTTGTGTAATTGATTCATTGAGAATATTTTTGCTTTATTTACTGTTGATCGATTTTTTATCTGGGAAAATTCAGAATCTCTCCTTGTTCTCCCAACTCAGGATAAGATTTACCCTGACGCTGATACATAGCAGCCAAATCAGGATAACCCCATTCAAAAACAACTTGCCTATAAGTTTCTGGGTCTAAGCGAATCTGATTATATAAGCCAGCTTCTAAACGTTGACGTTGGGCTTCAAATAAAATTACCCCATTGGCGACAGATACATTGAGAGACTGCACCATACCCTGCATAGGAATAACAATATGTCCGTCTACCAAATCCGCAGCTTCATCGGTAACGCCCCATTTTTCTGTACCCAGAAGAATAGCTGTTGGCTGAGTATAATCCACTTGACGATAATCGATGGCTGTATCACTTAAATGAGCAGCATATACTCTATGATTCTTTTGTTGTAGAAGTTTAATAGCGGTTTTAATATCAGGATGGGAATGTAGTTTAATCCATTTTTCACTTCCTTGAGCAACTTGTGAATACGTTGGGGTATTGTTATGAAAGTTTACTGTGTGTACAGCAAAAACTCCCACTGCATCGCAGGTACGAATAATAGCGGAAAGATTATGGGGCTTATGAACATCTTCGGTTAAAACCGTTAGATCTGGCTGTCTTTTGTCGAGAACTTGCCTTAATTTTTTATATCGTCTGGGAATCATCTTTGAGGAAATGCTGAATTAGTGAGGACTTACGCAAAAATTATTTATGTATCTTCAATAAAACATTAATTTGGATATAAATGCCTTAACTCCAGAAGAAATTGCCGTTAGTATCTGCGCTGAACTAATTAAAGTGCGTCGTGGTGGTACAGGTTTATCCCTTTGTGAACGGGTACAGTATTCAAAATCAGCAAAAGTTAATAACAAATAATACTTAAAGCGGAGGATGATGTTTGAGCCAATGTTGAGCCAGATCCAAACGACGGCAAATCCAAACCTGCTCATGGCTTTGAACGTAATCAATAAATCGAGCTAAGGCTGCGATACGTCCTGGTTTTCCTGCTAGCCTAGCGTGAAGCCCCACTGACATCATTTTAGGTGCGGTTTTGCCTTCTGCATACAAAACATCAAAAGCATCTTTGAGATAAGTATAGAAATCATTACCGCTATTAAAACCAGGGGCAACACAATACTTCATGTCATTATTGTCTAAGGTGTAGGGAATTACTAAATGAGGTTTAGCTGCTACTTCTACCCAGTAAGGCAAATCGTCATTATAAGCATCAGAGTCATATAAAAATCCACCTTCTTCAACTATTAAACGACGAGTATTTAAACTAGGCGCATAACGACAGTACCATCCTACAGGGCGATCGCCTGTAAGTTTTTTAAGAGAAGCTACAGCTTTTTTAATATGTTCTCTTTCTTCGACTTCATCTAATAAATGGTAGCCAATCCACCGCCAGCCATGACAGCAAATATCGTATCCTGCCTCGACAATTGCCTTTGCTGCTGCGGGATTTCTCTCTAATGCTAAAGCCGCGCCAAAAATAGTCACCTGAATATCTTTGGCTTTAAACAGGCGCATTAATCGCCAAAATCCTGCCCGACTGCCATATTCATAGACAGATTCCACCTGTAAGTCTCGCATTCCCTTGCCCATGGTCGAACCAGGAACTTCCCTAAGATATATTTCTGAAGTATCATCCCCGTCAGGAATTGAATATTCAGAACCTTCTTCATAGTTGAGAACTATTTGTAAAGCTATTCTGGCATCTTCTGGCCATTGTGGATGGGGTGGATTTGCACCATAACCAACTAAATCTCTGGGATAGGACATTTATATAAAGTCAAAATTTATCAGTTCGATTATCTGGTAGTTTTGGCTACCGATATTTAGAATAATCATTTATCGATCTTAGTTTTAGAGTACCTGTATACAGTATTCAACAAAATAAGTTTTGGCAAATTCTTGTAAACTATATCAAAAGAGGCTTTTGCAACTTAGTACTATTATGTACGGACGTTAGCACCTTGGCTTTTATCTTCATCTCAAGCTACTATAAAAATATAAATAAACAGTATATTTCGCTACATAAAGGAGAACAATATGTCTATCAATAGCAACGTCACATCCAACAACCAAAACTGGAATACAGCCAAGCTAATCGAGCTTAGTAGCAACTTAGGAAAAGCCTATGGCACTGGATTAAATAACTCTAAACCTGACAAAAAATCAGATGTTTGGACTACAGAAAAATTTATCAACATGAGCAGACATTTGAGTTCTGCCTATGGAATAGATTTCTAATCTAGGTTTAGATCGACAATACATTTTATTTTGCTCAAAGGAAAAATTTCTTTTGATTATGGAGGAACATTCATTATCTCAATCTGATTTGTCAAAGATAGGATCGCATGGAGTTGTATCGGAAATAATTAGCGGAAAGCGAGAATTAAATATCAGACAGATTAGCAGCACTTTAAGGAAGAGGTTTAATGTTGCTTCTGCGGTATTTTTATCAGCAGATCGACCCTTTTGGAAGTCCTGGGAGAAAACTGTCTCAGAAAAGCCTTAAGCTGTGACCACCAATGTTCAATCGGATTAAATTCTGGAGAGTAGGGAGACAG
>JBBSPC010000160.1:0-9954 GCA_038259125.1 Chroococcales cyanobacterium
ACAGATAGCAACACTGCTGATGGAGTGACTCCCACAGATGGCAATACTGCCGATGGAACGACTCAATCAGATGGAGCGACTTCTACAGATAGCAACACTGCTGATGGAGTGACTCCCATAGATGGCAATACTGCCGATGGAGCGACTCCCATAGATGGAGCGACTTCTACAGATAGCAACACTGCTGATGGAGTGACTCCCATAGATGGCAATACTGCCGATGGAACGACTCCCATAGATGGAGTGACTCCTACAGATAGCAATACTGCCGTAGGCGAGACTACTCCTACAGATAGTAATACTGCTAATCAAAATTCAAATCAGGCAGTTCAAGAAAAGCCTGAAGTTATTGAAAATTCTTCAGATGCAAATGAATCGCCTGCACAAGCTAACACTTCAGCAACAGAAGACTCTCAAGCAACTGAGAAGACAAATGCTCCAGAAGAAGTAACTAAAGATACAAATGTTCTAGAAAAGGTAGAAGTAAATGAAACGGCTGACAGTCAAAAGGTAGAATTAGAGACTGCTCCAGAAGAAGTAACAGACGAATCTACAGCAACTGAAAAACCTGCTCAGGAAGAGGAAGAAGTAGCCAAGGATCGAGAAGAAAAGGAAGCAGCTGAGGAAAAAAATTCTGATGCAGATCTAGGACAATTAGATCGTGTTGCTTATGAGACACAGTTCCAAAATGCTCCTGCTGATTTGGCAATACAGATGCAAGAAGAGCTTCAATTAACTCAACTCATCAGTTCTTCAGGATTACAAATATATGGAAGTGTACCTACTGTTAAAGATATTTCTCGCAGATTGGCTGAGTTGGAACAGCAAACTGGCAAAAAGGCTGCATTTATCAATATATCTCTGCAAAAGAATCAGCTTGAATCATTTGCAGTGCTACCCGATGAAACAAAATCTGCTGCTGCTAAAAGTTCTACAGTTGCCTCCAGTAAGCTCAAATCCATAGATCTGCCTCAATCAAAAGCGACAACTATACGGAAAACTGTTAAGGATACCTCTAGAAAAGATGTAATCGCGACTGCAACTCAATTCCGTGAAGAGGTTAGTAATGCTAGAAATTTAAAAGATACTGGCTACATGGAATCAGGGCAAAAACTTTATAATGTATTAATTAAACCTCTTGAAGCCCAATTGCAAGCTAATGATATCGACATTTTAGTTTTCTCAATGGATTCGGGATTGCGTTTGTTGCCTCTAGCAGCACTCTATGATGGTAAGCAATTTTTAGTCGAAAAATATGCTATGGCAATAGTTCCTAGCTTTGGTTTAACGGATACCCGCTATGTTAGTCCCGCAAAAAGCTCTATTTTGGCTATGGGAGCTTCAGAATTTACCGACCAAGCGTCATTACCAACTATGGGTATAGAATTAGAAACTATTATTAGTAATCCTCGTAAAGGAGAGGCATTTTTAAATGAGCAGTTTACTATTCCCAACTTTATAGCTCAAAATAGCCGTAAAAATTCTTTTTCGATTATTCATCTTGGCACCCATGCAGAGTTTAAAGCAGGGGATTTAAGCGATTCTTATATTCAGTTTTATGATGATAAGCTGAGAATTCCTCAACTACAGAATATATCTACTGAGCTTGGTTGGGATACCGCTAACACGCCCATAGAATTGCTGGTTTTAAGTGCTTGTGACACTGCTATAGGAGACGAAAAAGCAGAACTAGGTTTCGCAGGATTGGCAGTACAAGCAGGTGTTAAATCGGCATTAGCAAGCCTTTGGTATGTTAGTGATTTGGGAACATTAGCTCTGATGGGTGAATTTTATAATCAATTAGATAGTACTTTGATTAAAGCTGAAGCTTTGCGACAAACTCAATTAGAAATGCTGCATGGCAAGGTTAACATTGATGATAGACACGTTGATTTATCAAATGGAGAAAAACTGACTCTACCGAAAGAGTTTCCTGAAGGTAGTTTATCCCTTGCTCATCCTTACTTTTGGTCGTCTTTTACATTGATTGGTAACTGGAACTGATTAAGTTATAAAGTAGTTAGCTAATAGCATTGCTCCTATAGAGCGATCGCTATTCAATCAGTAATTAGCGATCAAGTTTTCAAATGGAAATTGCACCCAAAGATAAATTGAACTATTCGCTCTGTGCTGATAATTTTAATGGAGCGTAGTCTGACAGATTTTTCTATTTAAGGCTGCGCTATTTTAATAGCTATTTGTGATCAGAAAATCAATAAAGTTGGGATATTGACTCCATAACAAAAATTACTTATTCCAGCATCATAGAGATAAATGCAGATAGATTATTTCCTCTATCAAGAGATTCTTCCCCCAAAGCCGCCTCTAGAAACCAACACCGCGAGAGTGGAATATGCCCCAACGGGCGACGGCGGGAAACCCGACCGTTTCAGCCTTCCGTGCGCCTTTAACTCAGGGCATCAGTTGAGGCTAAAGCCTTACTTCTCGCAAAGACCGCGCTGGCTCGTAATTTGGCAACCAACTAATTAATTGCTATTGTTTTTTTTGGATTAAGCCACTAGAATCAATCAAATATCTTCTGTAATCTTTATGCAATAAGAGTTTAGCTGTATTATTAAACCGTCAATTAGAAAATTTTTTAATTATAATTCTGATATGGTAATTTTTAATTTGTATTACTTTTATAACATTTAACTGCTACTTAAGTTAACTACAAATTTTGACTGCACTTTTCTTCTCTTTTCGGTCATTTTACTAATACCATTCTCATACTGCATAAATTCATAATTACAGCCTATAAAATAAATAACTAACTTCTTAGATAAATAAGCAATGATTATGGCTTAAAAATCATTTGATTTGAGTCATCTTTAATTTTATGAATAGATATAGCACCGTAATTTGTCTAGGAATAATATTTACTTTTTTAGCGAGCAAAAGTGCGATCGCCAAATCAGAAAATATGAATTATATTCATGCTTGCGATCGAATTTCTCAACAGGTTGACTCATCCATAGGTAACATTGAAAAGACGGCTAAAATCAAGCAGGATATTAATCAAATTGAGCAACCAAAAACTGCTTCTGATAAGACGCAAACCAGCTTTTGGTGGGCAATAGAGCAATTTGATCCTTTTGGAGGAAAACTAGTGCAAAATTGGCTTGCTTATCCTAAAAAGCAACAAATAAACTTAATTGTTAATTGGCAATTATGGACTATGCTTGACTATTTAGGACGTTACCGCTTTGTTAATCAGTTTGGAACGGTAGCTAGAAAATATGGTTATAGTCTTAATATTTTTAATCAAAAAGAACAATGTTTAGCAACCTATAAATATAGTCATGTCAGCAACCCTCCTAAATGGGAACTTCATCTAGAAAGGTTAGGAGAAGATAGTTTACAAGTCAAACCTTTAGAAAGCTTTAAAGGAATAAATAATAAAGGGGTTTAAAAAGGGATGAGGGATAAATTGATAATTGTTATCGCCAAGCAGAAGTAATAAGTATGAAATTATCTTCACCTCTTTATTGTTGATTTGTAAATAATCTTTAGCCACCGCTTACAGGAGGGATTAAAACAACCTCATCTCCTTCTTGTAAAAAGGTGTCGGCTTCCACAAATTTCAAATTAACTCCAAAACGAGTTACTTCTTGCCACTTCGCCAGTTGTGGCTTCTGCTCAATCAATGATGCTAAAACATCACTCACCTGAGCCGAAGCAGGAAGCATCAAGTCTATTTCAGACGTATCAAAAACCTCTTGATAGACAGCAAACAGTTTAACTTTAACCTCGATCTTAGCTTTAGGCATTTCCGTACGGGCGAACGGCCGTTCGCCCCTAACTTACTCTTCAACCTGATAACCAAATTCAGCCAAACGCAAACGAGACTGTCGCCATTTTGGTTCAACTTTAACAAATAGCTCTAAATGAACGTTTCCCGAAATTAGCTTTTGAATTTGTTTTCTGGCTGCTGTACCGATAGTTTTGAGCATACTACCTTTTTTGCCAATCAAAATTCCTTTTTGGGAACTACGCTCAATATTAATGGCTGCATTGACTTTAGTTATTTTAGGAGTTTCTTCAATCTTTTCGATGGTAATAGCTACCGAATGGGGAATCTCTTGACGAGTATGTAGTAGTATTTGTTCTCTGATTAACTCTGCCATGATAAAGCGTTCAGGCTGATCTGTTACCAAATCTGGAGGATAGTAATAAGGACCAGATTCTAATTTATTGGTTAAAGCTGCTTGGAGTTGTTCTGTTCCTGTTCCTGTAATAGCCGAAAACTTGACTGTAGACCAATTAGTATCGGCAATTAAATTGGAGTATGTATCGTCAATAAATTGATAGTTAGTTGGCTGTAAATCAACCTTATTTAAACCTAAGATTACTGGAGTATTTAGTTTGGTTAAAATATCTAAAATAAAGCGATCACCTGTACCAGCATCAGTAGAACTATCCACCACAAATAAAACTAAATCTACTGACTTAATAGCTGTCTTAGCATTTTGTACCAAAACTTTGCCCAGTTCATGATGGGGCTTATGTATACCAGGAGTATCAACAAAAATAATTTGTGCCTCTGGTGTGGTCAAAATTCCCTGGAGACGATTACGGGTAGTCTGTGCCACGGGTGAAGTGATAGCAACTTTTTGTCCAATCAAATGATTCATTAATGTAGACTTGCCCACGTTTGGTCTACCAATAATGGCAACAAAACCAGACTTAAATCCTTCTGGGGCAATAGGAATAGTAGTTTGCAGGTTATCTATATCTGAATTTAATGATTGAGAATTCATATTAATTGCGGTAAAAAAGCCGTAGTTTAACAATCTAAAATATCCATCACATATTCACCCTGATTAACACATTGATTGGTAGAAATATCAAACACTATCCCTTTAGTTTCCGAGCAAATATCAATGATTTCTGGGGTTTTTCCTTGCTTATTAAAACTCAATAGCTGATAGATCCTATCTCCTGAATTGACCCTTGTTTGCAAAGGCAGTCTGGATTGGATCATACCACCCGTAGGAGCGTAATAGCTGTTGATTTTGTGCTTCAGGGCTAAAGTGATTTCTGCTGCTGTGACTGGAGTAGGTAAAGTCAAAATTTGTTTATAAGCGAGATAATTTTTGATTCCTGCTAACCCTTGAACGACGGAAATGGGGTTCATTGTCATCCCTGAGCCTAATTCTAAAGTCCAAGACTCCAAATCAAATCTGATTTCTTTACCTAAATTAGCCAACTCTCTTTCTAATGCTAACCAGGGTTTTAAAAATGCCTCATCAAAGGCATCGCCGTCATATTCATCCATCAGGATGCCATATTCTAACAATAGGTATTTGGCACTGGCAATTCTCTCTTTGAAACCAAAAGTATAATTAATTGCCTGATTACTAGAGCTATGAATATCAATTACATAGTCGGCATCTAAACATAAAGACTGTAGCTGATAGCGATATTGCCGACTAATAGGTACGCTGCTTGGCTGCTCGATGCGCTCTAATTCTGATTCCCATGCCTGCTTAATTTTAGCAAAATAATTGTTTCTAATTACTTCTGGCTCATTCTCTAGCTGGGAGTGGGCAAACTCGGTTAAATCTTCTGTCTGTTTTTCGTAGTCCCAAAAAATACGATTCCAATTTTTACCATCGTAGCTATTAAATCTACCCGTCGAAAAAAAATGCGATCGCTGATTTACTCCCAAAGGATTACACACTGGCACCAGCCAAATTTCTCCTTGTAACTGAGATGAATCTAACTGCGTCAAAAACTCAATTAACTGCTGAATAACCGCATTGCCGACAATTTCTGCACCGTGGAGATTTGACTGAATGTAGGCTTTTTTGCCTGGTTGCTCACCGACAAACTTGTATACCTGTAAAGATAAAATATCACCAGAAGCTAGTTTGAGTAAATCTATAGTTGTAATGGTGGGAGTCATCAAATTAATTGACTATTAAACATTGAACATTCTTGAATTTACTAATAGATCTAGGCGTAAATAAAGCCACCATTCATAAATTGTCAAAGCCTTACTATTAAATGCTTCTGACTTTTGACTTTCGCGCAGCGGTACTAGCCAAAATAATCTTTTACCAAAATTTCTTCTAGGGAAATTGACGTTTTTTTAGGTATATCAAACTCAATTTGCCATGTGTCAACAACATCTTGATAAATTTCTGGATATACTTCTTCCATATATGTTTTGAGACTAGGGCTTCGCTTTAGTAGCCTCTGAATGCGTTTGCGAAAATTAACCACTTCAACCTGCCAGTGTTTATAGTTACGCTCTCTTTCTGTCTCCCAATACTTTAGCTTAAGAATATGCGCAACTAAAAGCTCTAAATAACTTTCAAGCGATCGCTTTTCGGACTTGCCCATATCATCTATTTCATCTAACAGGTTATCCCAGTCCATAGCTTCAGCGTCTTTATTTTGAATCGCAGTTTTCACTTCCTCAATCCAAAGATTAAAGTCGCGATCATGTAATTGATTTAATTTAGTTTTCATTTTTTTCTCTTGGCTTAATTTTATTCATTAAATCAATTTTCAAGCTCGGTTAACCAGTGGGCAAAGTCTGTAGCAAAAGTACCTTGAAAAATTGAACTGCGGATTTGCTGAGTAAAGCGAATTAATTCCGTAACGTTATGGAGAGATAACATAATATAGCCTAATATTTCTTGCGATCGCACCATATGATTGAGATAGGCACGACTAAAGTTTTGACAGGCATAGCAACTACAGCTTGCATCCAAAGGCTGATAATCTCGTTTATACGGAGCATTCTTAATATTAATGCGTTTGCCCTGAACTAAGGCAGTGCCATGACGACCAAGACGAGTGGGAATTACACAGTCAAATAAGTCGATCCCAGAGGCGATCGCGATCGCCATTTCTCGATAAGTTCCCACACCCATTAGATAACGGGGTTTATCTCTAGGTAATAAAGGTGCTGTATGCTTCACCGTAGCGTTAATTAACCGAGGATCTTCTCCCACACTAACTCCCCCAATAGCGTAACCAGGTAAGTCTAATGCTGCCAGTTGTTCTACTGCCCTAGTCCGCAAATCAAGATGTATTCCCCCCTGAACAATACCAAATAAAGCTTGCTTGTCAGTATTTTCATGAGCCTCAACACATCGCTTTAACCAGCGGTAGCTTCTATCTGTAGCAGCCTGTACCTGCTCCTTTGTGGCATCGGCGGGAGGACATTCATCAAACGCCATAATCACGTCAGCACCAAGAGCATTTTGAATTTGAATCGATTTCTCTGGGGTAATGTTAATCATGCTGCCATCACGGGGAGATTTAAAAATAACTCCTGCTTCGCTAATCTGACGCATTTCACTCAGGCTAAAAACTTGAAATCCTCCTGAATCTGTTAATATTGGCTGATTCCAAGCCATAAAGCTGTGCAAACCCCCAGCCTCTTCTATAATATCTTCCCCTGGCTGTAAATGAAGATGATAGGTATTGGCTAGAATCATTTGTGCATTAGCTGCCTCTAGCTGTTGGGGAATAATGCCTTTTACGGTTGCTAAAGTACCGACGGGCATAAACCGAGGAGTTTCGACGATGCCGTGAGGTGTATGAAAAATTCCTGCTCTAGCATGGGTATGCTCACAGGTTGCCTGACATTCAAATGAAAATCCCACTATTATGATTACTGATTATTGTACGGGCGATTCGTGAAGCAGCGCGATCTTTGCAAGCGGAAATGCTGCTTCGTAAGCAGCTTATTCCACGCTTGCGGTGTTGGTTTCCAAAGGCGGCTTTTGAGACAGAGTATTCTTTCTCAACCTCGACAGTTTGCTCAACGGGGGGAACCCCCCTTCGGGTTCAGCAGTTTGCTCAAGTCGGGGAACCCGCCCAACGCAACTGCTTCACCGCAACGCAACTGTCTCGTAAAACGCGCCTTACAAAGAGCGACTGCTGAACCCAAAGGGCGAATCGCCCCTAGCCAATTACTCGAATTCTTCGTCATCAAGCTGCACATCTAAACGAGCAGATAAAACTTCTGCAACCATGGCTTCAATTGTTTTTACATCAATATTTCTAGAGACAACCTGAGTTTGATTGGGGTTGACGGTAGGAATAAGACGTAGCTGACGATTATCTTGAACAAGATCGTAACAAGCTTGGTTGCTAGTAGATTTACTTAGCTGTAAATAGTCAAAACTTTGAATATTTATGTATATGTTTTGATTAGCGATTAGAGTAGATTGATGTCGATCGCTAAATATTTCTTGGATCAATGCTTGACCTTCATTACTTACTCGACCGCCTATGCTATGAATATAGTACACACTATACAAATCAGCTAATAAACGTTTAATATCATCCTGATTGACTAAAATTCCCTCATCTACAATACAAGGCGCGGGAAGCGATTTCATGCCGTCATGTTTATTCATAGGAATTATATTTGAGTCTTCAAATTACCTGACTTTAAAAATTTCTGGTTAGAAATATGTTGTAAAAATAAAGTGGCTTATCAAATAATACTAGCCCAATATTTCCCCTGTATTTAATCTAATTTTAATCAAGAGTCAATCCATGTTAAAAATATCTATCAAACCTTTTTTGTCATGGATTAATGACTCAATTACTTCTCTTGCTAGTAGTGTCATATTTTATACTATAATTCCTCTGCCTTCTCAGTGGACTAACAACTGGTCGCGTATTGCTCGCTGGTGTCCTATTATTGGCTTGATAATTGGGTTATTGCTGGCTTTGTTGAATATATTGCTTTATTTTTGTGGACTGCCAAATTTAACTCGTAAGGCTGTTCTTGTGGCAGCCTGGATAGCTATTACAGGTGGTTTACATCTTGATGGAGTGATGGATGCTGCTGATGGTTTGTCTGTAACCGACAAGCAGCGTCGGTTAGAAGTAATGAAAGATAGTGCAACTGGAGCATTTGGCGCGATCGCAGCAATAATTATCTTATTATTAAAAACCGTAGCTTTATCTGATGTTTCTCTACCTATCTGGTTAGTCTTACTTTCGGCAACAGGTTGGGCAAGATGGGGACAAGTAGGCGCGATCGCTTTTTATCCTTATCTGCGAGAAACAGGCAAAGGTTCATTCCACAAAGAAAACTTACGCTTACCTCAAGATGTATTGCTGGGTTTATTCGTTTTATTAGGCTGTAGCGGTTTATGGTTTACCGTAGTTTATTTATCTTGGTGGCAAGTGGGAGTAATTGTGTTGGGGAATAGCGCGATCGCGCTTTTAACTGGATATTGGTTTAACAAACAACTTGGCGGACATACGGGAGATACCTATGGTGCAGTAGTAGAATGGAGTGAAGCTTTAATATTGTGTTTTCTAACAACGTTTTAGCTTATATAACATATCTCAGTGTTTACCTCATTTTACAGTGACCAAGGAGTAAGAAAAAAACCACCTCAACATAAATAAAAAGGTAGCTTTTCGCAAAATGTTTTTAATTTTTAGCCTTGAATTAAACTGTACTCAATGTGAGTCTCGTTTGAGTCAACAATCTCCACAGTTCCCCAGGACTCAAGATCTTTAAGGTAGTTCAAGTTTTGTTGATTATTCTTGATCTTACCTAAAAACCTGTCCCGCGTTTTTTTGGCTTTGCTTCTGAGAATGTAGATATTCATAGACTATTATTTACTTAAAGTGTGTGGTATTTATACTCGTTACTTACCAATTTGATAACACCATAAATAACAATAGTAAAGTTATGGACAAGTTTTATTCACTATATAAAGTTAAAATAAAGTTCGCCTAGTTTAATTGCAAAATATAATTTTCTATTGCTGGTTAAAATCAGAAGATAAAGTAACTATAAATCCTTATACTCAGATCTTGCACCTCATCAGACAAAAATCAAAATCCTGCTCATGTAACCAGGGTATAACTGTCTCTAACTGATTTAAAAGAGACAAAAGCAAAATATGAGGTAGAAGTAAAATTAGTGCTTGTTGCGCTGAATCAAACCAATCTAAATTGTCCAAG
>JBBSPC010000161.1:0-9879 GCA_038259125.1 Chroococcales cyanobacterium
AGTCATAGTTTGACAACCACGCTATATCTGGTGTCTACCACGGCAATTCCGATAGAGCCAGATTAAATCTTTTGGGGTTTGACTTAAATACCTATCAACATCTTTCCACCAATAAGCCTGAGATGTCGCTGCAATTCTATCTTTGTTTAGGTCTTTGTATTGTTCCCATATTTCCAGTATATTTGGTTCTCGGCTGTCAAGTTCTAATGTTTGTGAATGTCTTGGACTGTACTTGCCAAGGATATCATCAAACTGTCTTAATTCAATATCAGCATTAATAGCTTGTGCAATTCTAAGAGCATTCACCCAACCTTCATCAGTATTAGTAGATATATTGATGTCGTTTCTTTTGCCTTTGGGATAAGTGAAGCGTAGCTTTATTGAATTATTTCTAGATACAGACACACTGATTTTTCCAATCTTGGCTTTTCTCTCTTCGTTATTGATATACATGGCTTTGAGCGATTTGGTGTGGAGCGCACCAATTTCGCACCAATTTTTAGAGAGAAAGCTGATTTTAAGTCTTTTTAATTACTCTTGTGTGACATAACAGATAAAAAATAAATTACCTATTCACTAGACTACCAAGCCCTTTACCCGATATAAATTCACTATCCACAAGTATTTGTGGTATATTAATTCAGGACGTAAGATATTACGTTAATCACGGGATGTAGCGCAGCTTGGTAGCGCGCCTGCTTTGGGAGCAGGATGTCGCAGGTTCAAATCCTGTCATCCCGATGTTAAATAAATATCGATAATTGCCTGAAAGAAAAGACTTGAGGCACTTATCCAATATTTTATAATTATAGTTCAATATGAGTATTGTATTTAGTTGTATACTAAGCGAAAATAGTAGTTTATTTTTTCAGATCATTCGTTTCATTATTTATAATTTTTAAAAATAAATATAATTAATAAATATAGGCAAATCAGGTAAGCATAATAGCTACTTGATTATCTAGTAATTCACAATTTTCTATACATAATGTGTAGGCAGTAATTGGTATAATGAGGCATAAAGCTATGAGCAAACTATTAGTCCGTCTGGGTACAATTATAGGAATAGCAGGAAGTGCTTTCTTAGGTTCGGCAATAGCAGGTAATATGGCAGCACTGGCTTTACCTGAAGAGGAAGTATTGCAGAAATTAAATCCTGTTCCTGTATTTACAATAGCTGATGAACAGGGTGCGCCTTTAGTTGCATCAGGTGAAGGTGAAGATAAAGGTAAAGTAGCAGGGGTTTTTATTAGCCAAAATGATGCTAATCAATTTGTTAACCAGTTAAAAACAAAAAACCCAGAATTAGCAAGTAAAGTCAAAGTTGTTCCTGTCTCATTAGGAGAAATACACAAATTAGCTCAATCTTCTCAAAGCCAAGAAAATGCTTTAGAATTTCATTACGTTCCTCAAGAGGAAGCAGTCAATTCGGCTAAAACCATTGGTGAGGCTAATAAACAGCCATATCAGGGTGGAGTTCCCTTATTTGTGGCAAAAGGTGGAGAGGACAAAGGTTATTTAACCATTGAAAAAGACTCTCAACAGGTAATTCCTTTCTTCTTTGATAAACAACAGCTAGAAGAGATGGTTGCCAAGTTTAAACAGCAAAAGCCTGATGTAGCTGCTAGCGTAAATATTGAGGTTGTTCCCTTGGAAGGAGTAATTCAAACTTTAGAAAGTAGTGAAGACAAAACGTTAGAGAAAATTGTTTTAGTTCCTTCTGCTGAATCAATTAAGTTTCTCCAAAGTGCATCTGTGCAACCTGCACCTGGCGCAGCACCCGCTCCAGAGGCAGCACCTGCAAAATAATCAAAATTGAACCTTATTGCTGGCGAAAAATTATATTATTGGTGTCAACAGGCAAAAGAAGCTGCGATCGCCTATAATATTGACCCAAGTGAGGTTGATTGGCTACTGCAAACACTTACTAGTTTAAGCAGTCTCTCTCTACGCTTAGGTTCTTGGCAAAATCAACCAGAAATTGAAAGCACCAAATCTTTATCAGAGCTAAAGCAAATTTGGCAACAGCGTCTTCAAGAAAATCTACCAGTTCAATATCTGGCGGAAACTGTTTTTTGGAGACGTTTTCAATTAAAAGTTACTCCTGCCGTTTTGATTCCTCGTCCTGAAACTGAATTGATTATCGATCTTGCTGCTGAAGCAGCCAAATCTAATCAGCATTTTTCGACAACACATTGGGTAGATCTGGGGACAGGTAGCGGTGCGATCGCCTTGGGACTAGCAGATATTTTTCCCCAAGCAACTATTCATGCTGTGGATTTAAGCCAGGATGCTTTAAATATCGCTCAGCAGAATGCAAATAATTTAAAGTTAACCAATATTAATTTTTATCATGGTAGTTGGTGGAGTCCTTTGGAGTTTCTCAAAGGTAAAGTTAGAGGGATGGTTTCTAACCCGCCTTATATTCCGACAAGTCAATTGTCTCAATTACAAATAGAAGTTGCTAAACACGAGCCTCCGTTGGCTCTTAACGGCGGTGAAGATGGTTTGGATGATATTCGTCATTTAATCAAAACTGCTCCCGAATATTTGGTTTCTGGGGGCGTTTGGCTAATTGAAATTATGCTTGGTCAGTCGGATCTAGTTGTTGAACTTCTTGAACAACAGAGAGAATATTATGATATTAAAATATTTTTCGATCTGAATGACATTGAGCGTTTTGTTTTAGCATATCGAAGGTAATTATTGATTACTGAAAAATTATTTTTTATGGTCAAAGTTTCTCAGGCGGAATTGATTAAAGGAGCGATCGCGGGTAAAGCCGTTAGTTTTCCTACGGATACATTACCTGCATTAGCAAGCAAGCCAGAGCAAGCTAAGCTTATTTTTCAACTCAAGCAACGTCCTGATTCTAAACCGTTGATTTTGATGGGAGCATCGATCGCTGAGTTACTGAGCTATACGGTTTATACTTCTGAGGAGTTAGCAGTTTGGCGACAGTTAATTGATCGATATTTGCCTGGAGCGTTAACTCTGATTTTACCCGCCTCAGCTAAAGTACCTGAGGTAATTAACCCAACTAATTCCAATACGGTTGGGATTCGGATTCCCAACCATTCCGTAGCTCTAGAAATATTAAAACAAACTGGTGTTTTAGCTACCAGTAGTGCCAATCTTTCTGGAAAAGATGCTTTAACTACAATGGAAGCTATAAATCAAGAGTTTCCTAATGTTTTGGTCTTAGAAGGTGCTGATTTAAGTTCAAAAACCAAAATAGCTAGCGGACTTCCTTCAACAATTGTTTACTGGCAGAATCAAAAATGGAAGATTTTACGTCAAGGAAGTGTGACTATTGAATCCTTGAATTAACACATAACTTTCCTAAAAGGCTATGTCAAATTAACAAAACAGTGTTGTGATAAACCATTAGCAGTTAAGATCATTAGTAGGCGTAGAATTGCTAATAATAGTCGGCTTGACCTAAGAATCCATCTTTTGAATTATGAACGAAATTGATGAGCTAAAGGAAGAACTCAAACAGGCGCAGCTTGCTTATCAAATGGCAGCACAAATGAGCCAATTTAAGGCGGGTTTTTTAGCTCGAACTTCCCATGAATTGCGATCGCCTCTTAGCAGCATGATTGGGTTACATCAGTTGATTCTCTCAGATCTTTGCGAAAGCCCAGAAGAACAAAAAGAATTTATTGCCCAAGCCTATCATTCAGCCCTAAAGTTACTCAAGCTAATTGATGAAATTGTGGCTGTATCTAAAACTGAATACGGTAGCAATCAATTAAATCTAGAATCTTTGCAGCTAGCAGAAATATTTAGCGAAATTGAGCGTTTAACTCACCTTCAGGCAGCCAATCGCAATTTGAAATTAGAAATTGTGGATCCCGATCCTACTATTGCTGTATATGCAGATCGCGATCGCCTGATTCAATTAATTTTTAACTTAATTGATAGTGGCATTACTTCTATGAAAGCAGGAAAAATTAAACTTTCAACAGCCGAGATTACATCTGAGACGGTTACTGTTGAAATAGATCTAGAATGTCCCATTGCTTTATGGCAAGAGCAAGAAAGTATTGAAGCCAATTTTGATAGCAGTAATTTAACAGAAATACGACAGTTTCTGCAAGAGATTAGCTTATCTGCCAATATGAAGCTGTTGCTATCTCAAACATTATTAGAAACTATGGAAGGAAATTTAAAATTGCTAGATCTTTCTGGGCAAAATAATCAACAGCCATTGACTCGTATCGTTTTAACCTGTAAGAGAAACTAGAAATTTAGTTTTTAAATATTTAATTTAAAAGGGAAAAGATTATTTAGCAAATTACAAACATTCGACTAATAATTCTTTTCCCTGATCTGTTTGATAATTGTTCAAGGAGAAAGTTTTTTCTCAAAATAAAAAAAATAAATTTTTGACAATAGGTAATTAATATTGATGATTACTCTTTTTAGAGTATTCTTGTTCCCAGCATTTTCTAAACAGGGTAATTTGATATAAATACCAAAAATGCCTAACATTCCAAATAGAATACTTGTGAAAAAGCTGTTGATTAAAATATTGCCAAATTAAATTAGTTGTAAGTTTTATTTTTCTATTCATCGACACAAATTCCTTTATTAATAATTTAAATTGGTTTTAAAGCCAGGAGACGCTAACGTTTCTCGAAATAGCTAATAGCATCACAAAGACAATACAGTCGCAGGAAAGATCCGTGTCTTCTATGCTTAATCGGCTTGTTAAATCGTCCTCTATTATTAATTTGCCCAATTAAATAGCAATCTCCATGCTTACAAATGCCTAAAAATAATATTCTACATACTATCAATTAAGTATTGTTACCAATTGTCAAAAAGCGATTTTTCTGTATAGTTAAGTTAAACTTCGAGTGATGTCTAAAGTTATTTTGCCACTAAAATCAGGAATTGGTGCTGCGGGTTTGGAGAGTTTGACACGAACCTGATTAACTTTCTCTAGGCTTAATATTTTATCGGCGATCGCACTAATTAACCTCTCAACCAATTCAAACTTAGCGGTAGTAATTTGTGACTTGACTATGGCGATCGCTTCTCGATAGTCTACAGTATCATTAATATTGTCGCTGTGTCCCGCAGGAGCTAAATCTACCCAGAGAGTTAAATCCACCTCAAACCACTGTCCTAAAACTCTTTCTTCGGGTAAATAACCTACATAACCATAGGCACGAATACCATTTACTTGAATTAAATCCATTTGTAATGACCGATCACTAATTTTTAACTTAATATATAGAGGTTAAGATTTTACTGATAGTCGCAGCGTCCTGCATATTTATTTAATTCAGCAAAATCTCACTTATTTTTCCTGCTTCGACGGATAGGATTTGGGAGTCTTTTATCCAATCATAATTAAAGCTATCAATATGGGTAGTAGTAATCATAGTTTGAAAGCGATCGCCAATTGCTTCTAAAAGTTGCTTTTGACGATTAGGATCGAGTTCGGCTAAGACATCATCCAAAAGCAACAAAGGTGGTTCACCAATGACTTCTTCAATTAGCTTTAATTCTGCTAATTTCAAAGCCAATACAAGAGTACGCTGCTGTCCTTGAGAACCATAATATCGAGCAGGTGTTTGATTGATCACAAAATCTATTTCATCGCGGTGTGTGCCTACAACCGTCTTACCTTGAAACTGCTCTGCAACACGACGTAGCTCAATTTTAGCCAAAAAAGCCTGTTGTACCTTTGCAGGTTCATCTTCTATCCATTCCACGTTAGGAAGATATTTGATCTCTAACCGTTCAGTCTCCCCACTGATGCGTCGATGCCAAGATTGAGCAAGAGGTGTTAGCCGAGCGATTACCCTAGCGCGTCTACGAGCAACTCTGGAGCCTGCTGCTGCTAACTGTTTATCCCATAGTCTAAGTTGAGGTTCATAAGCATTAATAGATTCTGTTGACTCATCTTGTCTGATGGCACGCATTTTTTTGAGCAGAGCATTACGCTGCCGTAATACCTGGTTATACTCTTGTAAAATGCTGGCATATATCGGCTCAAGCTGAATTAACAGGCTATCAATCCAGTTACGGCGGGTATCTGGCGCACCTCTAACTAAATCTAAATCCAGGCTAGAAAACTGTACTGCATTAAGTACACCCAAAAAATCTAACTGACGACGCAAAGATTCTCGATTAAGAGCAACAGTTCGTCTCCCTTGTTTGCGAAAAATGATGCTTAGTTCACTAGTGCCATAAGCACGTTCTAGAGTAGCTTCAATTTGCCCAGCAGTGGCGGTATCTAAAACAAATTCGCGATCGCGACTGGTACGATGGCTCTTAAGACTGGCGAGTAATTCGACTGCTTCTAATAAATTTGACTTTCCCTGAGCATTATTGCCAACTAAGATAGTTTTTCTGGCGGTAAATTCTATCTGGCGATCGACGTAATTCCGAAATGAGTGCAGATGCAGTCTTTTTAAAAACATTAACACATAAAGATAAGCAATACCGAAGCAGCAAGTAGGGTGGGCAAACTAAAAACGAAGTATGTCAATGTACATTAAAACTAAATTTGCCCACCGTATATAAACTAAAGCCTTTGTCCTTTATCCCTCATCCTTTTAAAGCCGCCTCTGGCTGTGCTTGAGCTAACTTTTCTTGATCTTGACGACGTTTTTTGGCATAAAGCTGGATACTCGCCACCATAGCTAATACCAAACCTGCTATTACCCAAGTAGTCAAATCTAAAGGCAAACTGTTTTTAAATACTGCCAAAAGAACAATTAAAACTAAAAGTATTGTCGGTGCTTCATTTAAAGCTCTAAACTGTTGTCCTGTCCACTGACATTCCCCAGCAGCCAATTGCTTCATTATCCGCTTGCAGAAAAAATGATAGCCAATCAGCAAAAGAACAAAAGTTAGTTTAATATGCAGCCAAGTAGATTTAAGGATTTCTGGTTCAGTAGAAATTAAGCCGATCGCCATAACTACGGTTACAATCATTCCTGGAGTGGTAATGATGCCGTAAAGACGTTTTTCCATCAACTCATACTGCTTGGTGAGAATGCTACGAGCAGGTTCGCTTTCTTGCTCTGCCTCTGCGTGATAAACAAACAGTCGCACCAGATAAAATAATCCTGCAAACCACACCACTACACCAATTAAGTGAAATGCTTTAAACCAGTAATAAGCCATAAAAAATATTTTGATTAAAATTATTCCGTCTGTATGTGAGTGTATATTTTTCTCACGGTACAAATCACTACTACGCAATAAAATTTTAAAGACACAAAATAGAATGAGATAGCGGGACTGGCCAGATTTGAACTGGCGACCTAGCGCTTCAGATTGGTGTGAGTTTCCTCACTCTCTGGACTATCCCTTCACCTTGGGTAAGCTACCTTTAGGCGGTGGCCGTTATGTTGTAGGCATAGTTTAAATAAATTTAGATCTTTATACTTTCCTGATTTTAGACCTACAACCAGTCTCTGCACCTTCTCTACCAGGAATTATAGAGCTTGGCTCAAGATTACCGTGGTTGTAAATAACTACAACTTTAGGCTTCCTTGAATTTGACCACATTCATGAATGAAGTTTCTTTCATCATGCCCGATTTTTCAGGAGGCGCTTGCTCTATCCTACTGAGCCACAGCCCCTAGCTTATCTCAATCTAAACATAAACTAGGATCAAAAGCTAAACTGGAAAACTCTATTTTTGTATATAAAACTTTACTTGATTAATAAATATTGCAACATCGATTAATACTTATCTTAACTAAAGAAATAAAATTATTATCGATTCAGCAAAGATAAACAAATAAACAATATTTAGGAGAAATTTACTTTGACTTATTTAACATTATTAGCAGCAACAGTACCTCACACTGTATCCTGGAGTCCTAAAGTGGCTATTGTAATGATTGTTTGTAATATAGCCGCGATCGCCTTTGGTAGGTTTACCATCAAAAATAAAAGTGCTGGACCTGCTTTGCCTTCTCCACAGTTGTTTGGCGGAATGGGACTACCTGCACTCTTAGGTACTACCAGTTTCGGTCATCTTTTAGGTGCAGGGGTGATTTTAGGCTTGGCTAATGCTGGCGCACTTTAATCGAAGTTAAAAATAATTTTATCAGGAGCTAGTAAAATTACTAGCTTCTAATTTTTTGTAATGACTTAAGTAAGCTAGGCGGAATTGAATGTAAAAAGTAAAACGCTCCAAATGATAATTACTTAATTTCACTATGATTTTTTATACCTTGTATAATCGTTAGCTAGTTCTTTATGAGAATAGAAAGATCTCTATGTTTTTGGTAATATTATGTAAACTGAACAAAAGTCGGCTATATATACTTAACTACAATGCTTAAAACAAGATAACCTTTCCAGATATCTTGCCTATCTGACCTATATAATTATCGCCAATAAATCAAATAAAATTTTAGATTTAAAATGTTATATAAAAGAAATAATTCTGTAATTACATTAGCGGTACTACTGGCTGTGGTCGGAGTATCAAGACCAGCAAAGGCTTTCCTTTTAGCTCAAGCTGATGGCAATACTCCAACTCCGACACAGACAAACTTTGATTTAGAAGGTAGTGGTACACCTAATGCTGATTTAGAGAGTAGTGGTACACCTAATGCTGATTTAGAGAGTAGTGGTACACCTAACTTTGGTGTAGATGGTAGCGGTAAAGTTAATCCCGAATTTCAAGACAGTGGCGTAGTTAATTCTGATGTAAAGGAAAGCGGTGAAGTTAATCCTGATGTAGAAGGTAGTGGTACAGCTAACATTGATGCAATCGCTCAAAGAGATGCCAATCCAAACGCAGCAGATACGGAAAATACTCAGGGTGACGCGATCGCCACCAAGAAGGGTAATTGGTGGTGGTGGATACCTTTAATAATAGGATTACCACTTTTAGGACTACTGGGTATGTCCTCTTTAAAACGTGGAAACAGAAGCGATCGAGAACCTGCCATAGCTAATACTCCTTCACCTAACGATCCTCAAGGAGGCGCAGGTGTTGCCTTCGATCCAGATATTGATGGTATATCGCCTAGAAGAACAACTGCAACGGGTGACTTGGGAACAACCTCCAACTTAGGAGGTGCTGCCATAGCAGGAGGTGCAGCAGCTACTAATAGAATAGGCGATCGCAACAATAAAGATATTGAAGAAGTCGATACCGATCGCGTTGAGTTAGAAAATGTGGTTGCTCAACCCGAAACTGATATCGATAATCTTATAGTTGAAATACCTTCTGATCCCGTAAATGAATTTACAACAGATCAAGAAACAAAATTACAAACTACTGAACAGTCAACAAGACTACAGGTCGATGATTTAAATGATTCTTCTGGATTACTTGACAATATATCGGCAAGTGGCGCAGCTTTAGGAGGTAGTGCAGCAGCAGCTTCTGGATTTTTTAGCGATCGAGAAGATTCTGTTGAAGAAACTACAGAGTCGGTGACAGAAGATAATGACACCACCTACGCTCAATCTAGTTATGTTGATGAGCCAAATTACCCTGAAGCCACTGCTAATTTTGATCGAGCAACCGAAGAAGATACTGCCTTTGAGACTGAAAATGCCAGAGAATTTAGAGGTGATTATGTCCTCAGAGAAGAGATCCCAACTGAAGAAATCAATTCAGAGATAGAAGACGACGATACAACAGCTATTAGAGATGCCAACTGGACCGACAGAAGCACTAGCGAGTGGAATACACCAGACAACATAGTATTAGATTCTGTAGATAGTACCCCTACTACTGAAGTAGAGTTATCAGAAGATGAAGATAGAATATTTGAGCAAACATCAGGTTTTGCCAATGATGCTACTCAGACTGAAGGCGCAGCAGCATCTGGATTCTTTACTAATCGAGACAGTGAGCAACCTACGGAAATAGACTCAGAAGAC
>JBBSPC010000162.1:0-9718 GCA_038259125.1 Chroococcales cyanobacterium
TCCTTCCTACCGTCCTAGCTTTCGGGTGCATTGGTCATTATCCCTATTGGGTGCATTGGGCTGTCTTGGGGTAATGTTTTTGATCAATGCCATTGCTACGGTTGGTGCTGCAATAATTGTTTTGGGTATCTACCTTTGGTTACAGCGTCGGGAATTACAAACGACCTGGGGTGATGTGCGTCGGGGAATGTGGATGGCGTTAATTAGTCAAGGAATCTTTCAAGTAGAACAGGAAGATCCCAAAAACTGGCGACCTCATATTTTGGTTCTGTCTGGCGCACCTCAAAAACGCTGGTCGTTGATTGAATTAGCCGATGGCTTTAGCCATAATCGCAGCTTAATGACGGTTTCTAGCGTTCTTCCTAGTGGTTCGCGGGATCTCAAGCAGCAGCTTAAGTTAGAAAAAACCATCCGTGACTATATCCAAAAACGAGGAGTCAAAGCCTTAGTTAGGGTAGTGTCTGCTGACGATCCTTTTGATGGTGCGGTGCGTTTGGTAGAAACTTATGGTTTAGGGCCACTTGTGCCTAATACTGTGGTTATGGGAGATAGCGAACAACCAGAAAGAAGAGAAGGTTTTTGTAATGCGATCGCCGAAATTCATGCTAGTCGTCGTAATGTAGTTATCTTTCATGAAAATCAACAGCAAGGATTTGGTTTTCGTCGTAGTATTGATGTTTGGTGGGGAGGTATGCAGTCTAACGGTAGTTTAATGCTATTGCTGGCTTATTTACTTCGCACTGATATTAATTGGCGTAATGCGAGAATTTATCTCAAGTTGGTTGTAGCCGATCAGGCTGCTGCTGCTGCTGCCAAAGATAATCTCAATACCTTTAGCCAAAGCTTACGTATTGATGTAATTCCCAAGGTTATAGTGGCTGAAGGTCGTTCTTTTGATGAAATTCTAAATTCATCTTCGCGCAATGCTGATTTAATCTTTTTAGGCATGGCTCAACCATCGGCAAAATTTATTAAGTATTACGAACAGCTACAAAACAGAGTGACAGATTTACCCTCTGCGGTTTTTGTGTTGGCTGCTCCTGATTTTGCTTTTGGAGAAGTTTTGACGGAATAGAGAAGAAGTCAGGGATTCGAAGGATCGTTCGCCCGTACAGAGATCAGAGGTAGTAATGAAAAATTTTAAGTTGGGTCAATGGCAATGCGTTGCAGGCTGTGGTGCTTGCTGTAATTTGACTCCAGAAGATAGACCAGACCTAGATAAATACTTGTCTAGTGAGGAGTTAGAGCTATATATGAGTATGGTAGGAAAAGACGGCTGGTGTATTAATTACGATCGCGATAATCGCCAATGTCAGATATATGATGAGCGTCCTCGCTTTTGTCGGGTCAAGCCTAAGAACTTTGAGGAAATGTATGGGGTAGAAGCAGCAGAATTTAATCAATTTGCGATCGCCTGTTGTCAGCAACAAATCGTTGGTGTGTATGGCGAAAATAGCCAAGAACATGAACGCTATAATCAGGCTATATTTTCTAACTAACTCCTAATTGTCATCAATAATGCTAAAGTAGGAGTGAATTAGGTTAGAATTTTCCTATACAGCGACTCAGGTTTTTAACTTTAATTAGGAAGTATAGCTAATGACTACTTTAAGGTTGATCAAGCAAGATATCGTTAAAATGACCGAAGAAGACGTGGCGACAATTGCTAGTCGCTTAGAGCAGGATGAATATGATACTCCTTTTGCGGCTTTAGAGGATTGGCATTTACTTCGAGCGATCGCTTTTCAGAGAGAAGAATTAGTCGAACCCTATGTTCATCTATTGGATATAGAAGCCTACGACGAAGCTTGATCAATGAACAATTAGTAATAATTAATAACTCTCACTTTCAACAAGCGATTTCTCCTTTAACCTTTGTCCTTTACCCCTTAACCATTCTTAACAAATTAATTTGTTTTTTAGGGGAGCAATTAAATCATGGCATCGTCGCAGAAGGCGAGATAAGGACAAAAAGCGCATTTTTCCAGAGTCGGAGTAGCGGTATAGTTACCCTGATAAATTTGTTGTGCTAAATAGTTTGCCTGTGGGGCGATCGCAGCTAAATCATTCTTAGTAAAGCTATAGATCCGATCGTGGCGCAGATAGACTATATGTGCGCTGGGGTGTTTTAGGGCTTGGGCATATACCCAGAGCTGAAAACGATGATCCGCAGGCTGCATAGCGCGATCGCTTTTATAGTCTAGAACCCAATCATTGCCTACCAGATCGATTACACCGTTAAAAGTTAGCTTGCCAAGCTCTAGACTAATTTGCTGTTCTTTGGCGATCGCGGTCTGGCGAAAGTGTTGATACATAGGCAGTTGAAAGAATTTTTGCGCCAGGGAGATCGCCTGATCGAATACATCTTGTGACCAATCTCCTTCGGCAAAGGGTAATAAGTCTTGCACTTGGGTAATATTATGCTCTAAAGCTTTGTGTACCAAAGTACCGATTTGCATCCCGTAAGCCAATCCTTCTCCCAAACCTGGATGTCCATCAATGAGACGAAGCTTAAACCGTTGAGGACATCTTGCATAGTCAGTTAATGCCGTCACAGTCAGTTCTGATAATCCTGAACCAACAGTATTAAGCAACAGCGGTGGCAAATGCTCGGCAATAGGCGGGGTTTGAGGCAAAGGAGGTAAAGCTTTACCATCGGTGTAGGGAATAGTGAGAGTAGGAATGGACGCAGCCGTTAAGCCACGCTGAAGGCGATTTAATTCTCCTTTATAAGGTTCGGCAGCACTGAGAATCAAATAATCTCTGGCTCTAGTTAGTGCCACGTATAATACTCTAACTGCTTCTTCTCTGTCTTTTTGTTCTTGTAGATATGCTAGCCAACTATACAGTACTGGTTTTTGCATTTCGCCTTGAACATCTTTACTTTTAACCGCCACTCCCAATTGAGCATCAAAATAAACATTGGGCGAAAACTTAGGACGTTCTTTACTTAAATCAGCAACTATAACTAAAGACCACTCTAAACCCTTGGAGGCAAAAATAGTCATCAAAGAGACAGCATTTGTTACCGCAAGTACTGGGCGAGGTACTGCCACTTCTCGATCGTATAAACGTTTGAGGCGACGCACTACACCAAATAAATCGTAAGTACCTTGTTCCAAATCTTTAACTAGTTGTTGAAAACCCTGCCAATCAGCCATTCTTCTTGACGCACCAGTAAGGTTAGCAATTACTGCCGTATATCCCGTTAGGCGATCGCATATCTGCAAAATCCGAGACGGTGTTTCAGATTGACGACATTTTAATAACTGCTGCAATACTTTTACAGGATGCTCTAATTCAGGATGCTGAGATGTTTTTAGTTCATCCCACCAACAGCTATCTTGATCGGCTTTAACAAACGAATTACGGATTTGAAATAAAAGGCGATCGCTCGTAGCAAAAAAGGGACTTCGCAACACCGCCACCAAAGCAATATCATCCCTTGGGTTAGCCAAAAAACGTAACATTGCGCTAGCGTCTTTGGCTTCTCTAGTAGCCAATAGGTTTCCTCCTCCTGCTGGGGCAACGGCAATCCCCATAGAGGATAAAGCATCACTATACATTTCTAAAGGTTGCCAAGTACGAGTCAGAATAGCAATGTCTTTTGGTTGAATGCGGCGAGTTTGTCTAGTTTGCTTATCAAAGACGGGAGTTTTGTTATTTAGCATCTGCTTGATTCTTTCTGCCAAACAATATGCTTCTACTCGCTGACGTTGGGCTTTATTTGGCTTGGGCGGTTTTTCTTCTCCTTCTCGATCAAATGGATCGCCAATAGTTAATACTTGCAGATAGTTATAATTCTCTCCTTCACTTTGAATCGGAGTTTCCTGACGATAGGCATTTAAATCCTGATGATTTTCTGCTAGTAGAGGTGCAAAAATTTGATTTAAACTGCTAACCAAAGCTTGATGGGTGCGAAAGCTAGTGCTGAGAATAACTTCCTTACCATTGTTGGCTAAAATGCGATCGCGAAACTTTTGAAAAACGCGAATATCTGCCCGTCGAAAGCCATAAATTGACTGTTTGATATCTCCGACTATAGTTAACTCTGCCTTGGCGGTTAAAGTATTTAGTATCTCTGCCTGAGTAGGGTTTGTATCCTGAAACTCATCTACTAAAAATACCTGCCAACGTTGGTGATAATAATCTTGTACCTGAATATGCTCTAAAGCCCGTAACGCATATATTTCTAAATCGCTAAAGGTAAGTACTTTCTTTTGCAGCTTAAGGCGACTTAAATAACTTGTAACTTCTTGATAGGCTTCAGTCAAAGCAGGAAGCATTAGCTTTAATTGTTCATCACCATCGCTTAAGGCTAAATTTAGTAAACCTTGATTAATGACTCTTCTGACCCATTCTCGAAGAATTTTTAATGCTTCTTTAACTGTCTTTTGATCATCATTTTGCCAATTCTTTTGACTGCCGACTCTTAGATTAACTTTATCAATAGTTTCAATGGCAGCATTAACATTTTTTGTCTCTTCAAGATCTTTCATCGCTTCGATAACAGACTGACGAATTATCTCTAGCTTGTCCCCTTCTTTTCCCCGATGCTGTTTTAGCGTTGTCCAGGTTTCTTGCCATGAGTGATCGCTAATAATCATTTTTACAGCTTTAGTTCGAGCTTCGATAATTAGCTGTGACCAATCTTGAATGCCTTGTCTTAAAGCCTTATCAGCCGTATAAGGGTCATCTAAAAGTTTATTTAATACATCCTGCAACAAAGAGTAGGGAATTGCTTGAAAAATCTCTGGAGGTAATTGAGTTAAAGCATTTTGTAAAGCATCTTTTGACCATACCTGCCCTTCTAAATCATCTAGTACCTGAAAATCTGCTGGGATATTGATTACCTGAAAGTGTTCTTGACAGACACGGGCAGAAAGAGCATGAATAGTGCTTATTTGAGCAGCTTCTAACTCGGCAATTAAATCTAAACGTTGAGGTAATTGTTGACTGACTAGGGTTCGGATGCGCGATCGCAATTCTGTGGCAGCCTTTTCTGTAAAGGTGACTGCAACTATCTCCAAAGGTGATAAGTTTCTCTCCCGCAGGTAATAAAGATGTCTCTCTGCCAACATATGCGTCTTACCCGTTCCCGCCCCCGCTGTAATCACCACGCTACACGGTGCATAAGCTGCTGCTTGTTGTTCTGGAGTCAAATTAGACATAGGGGATAGGGGATAATTTATGGCACTAAAGTTTAGATTACGGAAGAAGGCACTGGTCTATGAGCAATAACGAATTTAAAGAGAATCATGAAGATTTCTGGTTACTTTCTAATGCTTTTATATCTATACGTCTAGCTACTTATATTAAACATTCAGGTTGAATATCTGCATATTTTCCAAACTCTCTACATATTCACACAACAGTTACACAAAGCAGCTACATAAAGCTGTAAAAATAATTAGGAGAGAACATTATGAATGAGCAAACATACGAAATTACTAATAATTTAATTGTTGGAACTGATGAAAATGACACCCTTAATGGTGGTGCGGATAACGATACCATTGTCGGCAATAAAGGCAATGACCTTCTAATTGGCGGTGAAGGAGACGATCGCTTCATTTGGAGTAATGGTGACGGGAGCGATATTATCGAAGGTGATGCTGGCTATGACGTTAGCCAAGTCAACGGCGTTCTAGAAGATGGAGATAACTTTGAGTTGAGAGCCAACGGCGATCGCGCTGAGTTTGAACGCTTAAACTTAGGTAACTTTGTCTTAAGCGAAGATAACGTCGAGCAGTTTGAAATCAATGGTCTTGGCGGTGACGACACCCTCAGCGTCAAAGATTTAACTGGTACTGATGTCCAGCAGGTGATCTTTAATGGTGGCGAGGGTAACGATCTTCTTGATGGTAGCGATAGCAGCACCAAGATTACTGCTAATGGTGAGGCAGGCAATGACGAACTGATCGGCACTAGTGCCAACGATATCTTAATTGGTGCTGATGGCAACGACGACATCGAAGGGGAGAAAGGCGATGACACCATGATTGGCGGCGAAGGAGACGATACCCTTGGTTGGGATGATGGTGACGGTAGTGACATCATGGAGGGTGACGGTGGCTATGATGTCACTGAAGTCGATGGCGCAGTCAATGCGGGAGATGATTTTGAGTTGAGAGCTAATGGCGATCGCGCTGAATTTGAACGCTTAAACTTAGGTAATTTTACTTTAAACGTAGATAACGTCGAGCAGTTTGAAATCAATGGTGCTGGTGGTGACGATCTCCTCACGGTTCAAGGTTTAACTGGCACCGACATTCAACAAGTTGTTTTTAATGGTGAAGACGGTAATGATCTTCTAGATGCTAGTCTAAGCAATATTGCCATTTTGGCTGATGGCGGTGCTGGAAATGATTATCTATCTGGTAGTAGCGTGCCTGAAATTATCGACACCCTTAATGGTGGCGTAGATAACGATACTATTGTCGGCAATAAAGGCAATGACCTTTTAATTGGCGGAGAAGGAGACGATCGCATCATTTGGAGCAATGGTGACGGGAGCGATACTATCGAAGGTGATGCTGGCTATGACGTTAGTCAAGTCAACGGCGCTCTAGAAGATGGAGATAACTTTGAGTTAAGAGTCAACGGCGATCGCGCTGAGTTTGAACGCTTAAACTTAGGTAACTTTGTCTTAAGCGAAGATAACGTTGAACGGTTTGAAATCAATGGTGCTGGTGGTGACGATCTTCTCACGGTTCAAGATTTAATTGGCACCGACGTTCAACAAGTTGTTTTTAATGGTGAAGACGGTAATGATCTTCTAGATGCTAGTCTGAGCAATATTGCCATTCTGGCTGATGGCGGTGCTGGAAATGATTATCTAACTGGAGGAAACGCTAATGACATATTGATTGGTGGTGTAGGTAATGATAATCTAACTGGCAATACTGGTGCTGATACTTTTGTTGTTGGTTTTGATGGCATAGACACCATTACTGACTTTAATTTTTCAGAAGGTGATACAATCCAGCTTTCAAGTGCTGTATTGGGTATATCTTCTCTCGAATCATTGAGCTATAACACTAATGATAATACGTTATATTTAGGCGAAACTGGATTAGCTACATTAGAAAATGTAGAACTAGGATTCAATCCAATGGAATATAGCGATCTGGTCTAAGATTAGACCTTGGAGGTGTTTGAAGACTCGATATTTGCTGTGCAGTTTCAGCAGAGATATCAGTTAGTTGGAAAAATAGGGTAGAGATGGACATAAAATATAAGCTTTAAAGCGCACCATGAATACTCTACCTTTTGTTAGTAATGCTTTTGTATTATGTCTATACATTAGGTTTGCATAATTTCAGGCGATCGCTTTAAATATTTAACAGCTACTATTTTGGTCTTTTTTATTTTTCTCTAAAATATTATTTCTATACCTCTATTTTTTTATACCGTCGGCGTTTCCTCGTTTTCTCTCAGCTTAATCTTATGACGTACTCTAGTACTCTAATCGTTTTTTTACGACAAAACTTGTATATATTTCTGTAGCTATTAAGCTTTCTTTTGTCTTATTTTTTCTTACTTACCGTATTATTTTTTCCCTTGCTTCTAGTTCGATCTCCAAAATTAAATATCGTGTCCCTGATTCAGAATAAATTCTCTCGCTTGCTGTAAATTTTGCTCTGTATACTCAAATTCTCGTCCTAACTGTTAATTTTCCCTGAACAGTTGAATGTTTATCTTGAGGTAGATTATCAAAAGATTTTTCTCCCGTTTTAATAGAGCTTATATAGTCTTTTAGCTGCTCTATTTCTTGTGCTATTTCTACATTACTTTGACGATAATACTTTAAAGTAATTATCTACAATTAAATTGGTTTTGTCACCTTTTGTAAGGTTTGTTTTTGCTGCTGTTTTAGGGTTTACATTTTATAAGATAACTCAAAATATTTGTATATATATCTAGCAAAAACGCCTGCTTCTTTGTAAACAATTTTCAAAGCAGTACCGATAATTACTGTTATCGGTACTGCTTTGAATTCCCATACCTTAATCATTTCCAGCATGATATCTAAAATAGATTTTACTTTCTCAAAATGCTCAACGCCATATATATTAATCACCCGAGTTCTTGTTATTTCGCCCTGTTTAATGTCTTTTAGGACTTAGATCATCATATTATTTATTATATAAAAAGCACTTAACTTAAGCTCTAATACTAGATTTATAATGGCACAGCCAACCTAGATCATGATTCTATTAAATAGCATAGATAATGTAGATCTTTTCCTGTCAAATTTACTTTCTACTATTGAGTTTCAGATAATAAAATCAATAAAAGTTTTACTAAACCTCGGCATCTATATTTAACGTGCGCTCAATGTGTCATTACTTTAAATATGACACACACAAATTGACTGAATCTTGGCAAACGTCTTCTCTGTATAAATTTAACAGCGTATTTATTTTGTAAAATAAATATTCGTAAAGGGTAAAACTAAGCCTATGCGCCACCTGCCAGACTTAATTTAATTCTTATCTCCCTCGACGATAATTGGTCAAATTAGACGATGGTGTAATCTCGTTAGTAAATTTGGGATCTGGGATAAGAACTCCTGGTGTTATTTTCAAGTCATAAATAAAGAAGTGATACATTTCCCCAAAAGAGAAAATATTTTAATGAATGCAAAAGTAATCGCCGTAAGTCTCAGCACAAGCCATTCATTTAGCAAAGCCAACCAAGAAAGCATCAAATTGTTAACAGGATGGAATAGTGAATGCAGGAGATAGTATTCTTATTCAACTTCCACCTAAACCTTTTAGATCGCTTGAACGAGTTTGAGACTGCATTTTGATAATAATTAAATAATGTTTCATTAGTTTATTTTTGAAACAATTAGTCAAAAAAAGTTTTTGAGTTAAGAAATTATTGCTAACATACCAGAAACAATTTTGCCTGATGAAAAAAGCCCACCTTAATTGTTCTTCCCTTAATAACTCCGTAGATAAGTAAGACTCTGATTTTCCAGCAATACTTGATATGGAGATAATTAGACGTAATGCTCTAGATGCGATCGCCTCTAATGAAAGAATACAGGCATATGCTCAATTTGAGATTTACGCTAAATCTAGAGAGACACTGACAGACAAAGAAATTGCAGAATTAATTGGCTTTAAACCTTTAAAACTGGCTATAAATACGAACGCTATGGGTTTATTCGCTATAGCAAAATAAATATTGTCAATAAAAATGGCAAGCTAGAAAAACAATCAACTTGATGTTCGATCCTCTGGTAGAAGTAGAAGCTAAAAAAGAGCCAAAACGCGAAAAAGAATTCAAGAAGCGAAACAGGCAGAGTTTTTAAACTTGGAAATTCTCAATTTAGATGATTATCAAAACATAAAGCGAATTATGGCAGAGATTTAATTGCGATTAATTAGGCAGGGCTTGAACAAAATCAGCCTCAATAATTAAAGGGCTTTCCTTTAGTCCTTAGATAAGATAGGCGATAGCTATTCGATTCTTGAGTTAGGCGATCATAATCCCCCCAAGTCATACCTGACAAGCTTAAGACCTGATCTTGTAGAGTTGAGCTATCTTGATTAATTGATAAGTTTAACGCCTGGTGTGAATTAAATTTTAGTAAGCTGAGGAGGATTGAAAAGTCAAAACATCAATCTCAAAATGACGACGCAAGAAAAGCCGCAAAGTATGAGAGGTCATTTTGAGTGCCATATGAGTAGCCAAGCCACCAACA
>JBBSPC010000163.1:0-9708 GCA_038259125.1 Chroococcales cyanobacterium
TATTTTTATTCATTAAACTTTACCGTATTCGTCATCTTCTCTTCTCGGTTTCTCAATAGACTAACAAAGTTGATAATGCTTAGTTACTTAAAAATAGCCGTAAATCCTTCTGGTTACTTGTTTCCAGTCTATTTTTACGTCGAACTCAGGTTTTTAGTTCAAGACAGAGCAGGATGGCATCGGAGTCAGAAAGTTAATTTGCCGAATGGAATAAAAACAGAATTTTTACCTGCTAGATGCGGCTAAAGCCTTTTCCTCTCACGAATTACAGCCTGCCGAGCGTTTATGGTCATTGGTAGATGAAGTGATCGCGCTTTCAAAATCTAGAAAGTATCGATGAACTAGAAGAGATCATCTCAAAGCGTTGTTGTGTTCTCACTCAAATGAGAGAAGAAATTAAAAACCTAACTGATTATCATTGGTTCAAATATGGCTAGTTTTACATAACCTATATCAATCGGATTTAGTATAAGAAAACTTTTTAGATATCAAATCAATTATTTAGACTTAGCTATATAAGGCATCTGACAACCATCAACCAAATTATTTTGAGAATCGGCTGAATGCTTTTGCTCTAGCTGTTGAAAAAACTCTTGAGCTTGTTCTGGTTCAAGTTGCTGTAATGCTTGAAGCAATTTAATAGCCTGTTCTAACAGCAGTTCAACATTAATTCCCTCATAGTCTGGCTGATAATCACACAAGCGTCTAACCGCTTCTCCCAAGAGAATAATTGCTCCCCGTAAGTTGCCGTTACTCAAATGGTAGCAACCTACCGCCACCTGCAAAATTCCCTGATAAAATCTTTTGTCTGCTTCGGGAACTTCAAGCCAAATTGCTTCCAATGTATTGTGACAAGCATAAAACTGCTGCTGGTTAAATTCAGCAATACCCTGCTCAAATTTTGCTGCTGCTCCCATTTTTACTTACTCCGTATCTCCATAAAGCTGATTAATTTGCTCTGTGGTAATTTCTTGAGTGTTTCCTGCAAAAGCATTGTCGACGGTTAGAAATAACATACAGTGACATTTCTTTTCCTCACGCATTGGGATGCAAGGGCAATTCCAATAAGCTTTTTTAACTTCTGCCTCTTTATCTTGATAGTGGCGACAGGGACACAAAGGAGAACCTAATTCTTGCTTATGTTTAGCCAAGCCTCTAATTACCGCAGCAGTAACAGACAAATCGCTACAAAAATAAGTACCAGTAAGACTTGCATATTTTTCGGCAAATTTTCTCATCGACTCCAAGTTTTTGTCTTGGTTTTGTCCTGTAGATGTTGATTCTGCTTTAGTCATAACTTTAAATAATTGGGTTTACTACTTACTTCTTTTATGAATCGAGGCATTAAGTAATCAATATTTAATAAAAATCTGTTACCAATTACTCCACCCGAGCTTTTGCTCGTGATTAATTTGCTGCTTATCAATTATTGCCTGGTATTCTGCTGAACTTGCCCAACGACCAATTTCTCTGGCTCGAATTACAGGAACAGGGTGAGTTAGTTGAGCAGTTTGCGCTGCCTGCAAAACTTCTCCTAGGCTATCTGTGGTTATAGAATCATAAGCTTTTGCCTGTTCAATAAAAGCATCTAAGTTTAGCTGAGGGGCGATAGTAGGAGAACCTCCTGCTAGCTTCATCAAGACTGACATAACTACTTTTGGATCTTGAATGGCTAAAAGAGCAGCGCGATCGCAACTAAATTCTGCACAACGCACCCATTGCAGCATTTGATCCTGTAGCGATTGGGCTAAAATAGTTCCCCAAGGTGGCAGTAAGTTAGCTGCTAGCACCAGCATATTTACCATACTCAAATAAACCCCATGTTCACACTTAAGATGACCTAATTCGTGAGCAATTACTGCCTGAATTTCTTCGGGGGTAAGCATTTCAACTAAAGACGTATGAAGCATCACAAAAGGTTGTTTGCCTCTCATGGCAAAAGTATAGGCATTGGGAGTAGGGTTTTGCTGAACGTATAGCTGAGGTGGTTCCAAATCTAAGATTTCACAGGCTTCCAACAGCAATTTATGGAGATGAGGTAGCTGTTTTTCGCCAACTAGAACACTAGAGGCAATATTATTCAGATAAAAAAACTGTTCCCCCACTGAACCTAAAACACTCCGGATAGCTATATCTATTCCTGGTATTTGCTTCAAGGTATTGGTTGCCTGTAGGTCTAGAGGATGGCGAAAGAGATCGGCTTTCAAGCCAATTAAAGCTTTTTTTGATAGGTTCATTAAGGGAGTACCACTACTAAATATATATATAGCTAATATCTAAATTTTCGATCTAGCTGCTTTATCTTGATCTTAGTATTATCAGTATGTTTTTGCCCAAATGTATTGCTACAATTTAAAGTTCGCTTGTCTCAAGCACAATATCTACATATTTATTTAAAGCTTGACGAGAATCTTATGTCTTAAAAAGACTAATTTATTACCTACTATGGCTTGGGTATTGCTTGTTTACTTTATATGAGACTGGGAATCCGTGAGGTACTCAAAGCTCAATCGTTAATTTTGTAGCAGAGATTAAGTAAGATCAAAATTAATATTGCAATATTATTACTACTTTTTGATTAAGTCTCGTATTTATATAGGAAATATATTCAGCAAAAATACTGAAAAAGCCAAGAACACATAGTGACTTAGGTAAGATCACGGTTGATTTAGACTTAAAAAAAAAGCCTAATATAAGTTATATCTCAAATAAATAATAGTTAATACAATAATATTCAAAGCAAAGTCGCCAAAAAAATATTGTCCGATCGCAAAACAATTTACTATCTGACAGTAAGCCTAGTAGCCTTTTTTTGTATTTTGTATCAGCCAGCAGATTCGCAAATCTTGCATATCTAAAGCATATTATCTGTATTTATATATTAATAACTGAGATTAAAAACAATATCGTTAAGCAACTATTTTCATCAAGGAGTTGGCAATGAAAATTGAAAATGTAACAGGAATTAATGGCTACACTTTGCTAATTTACAGTTCTGTAGATTACTTGTATCGTTTTAGTATTATTGATTTTTCAGGAACAGCATTTAATTTTGATAGTATTTTCTTAACTGCTGAAGAAGCCAATATTAAAGGGCGTGCAGCCGTAGAAATGGCTTGTGGCTTTGATCGTAATCAACATTAGTATTAATTTAAAATCAATCAATTGTCAGTTGAACGTTTTTACATAGACTTGATTCATCTATGCAAAAGCTGAGTATTAAAGGTTTTAAACAGTTACTATAAACGAATATAAAAGATTAAATAACTGTTTAGACGACGAAATTAATGATTAGTTACCTTAAGGGTAAAAAAGTAGAAATTGTCAAAAATACTCAAAATCGCCTTTTTTTGATTCTGGAGGTTAATAATATTGGCTATGAAATGCAAATCTATTCTCGTTTTGCACGTCAGTTAGATGTAGAGCAAGATGAATTGCTGCAGGTTTTTACTCATTTACAGATCCAAGAGGACAAACAGATTCTTTATGGTTTTCCAACGCTAGTAGAGAGAGATTTGTTTCGTCAGTTAACTGCTGTTAGCGGAATTGGGATGCAGCTTGCGATCGCACTAATTGATACTTTGGGAATATCCGAGTTGGTTGGGGCAATAGTTACCAGCAATATTCCTACTCTCACCAAAACTCCTGGTGTGGGCAAAAAGACCGCAGAGAGAATTGCTTTAGAATTAAAGACTAAGCTAGCCCAGTGGCACAAAATCTCCAAGATATCTGGCGTGGAAGTACAGCAGCCTGATGCCGTTTTTGCTCCTAAACCTGAAATTAGAGAGGATTTAGAAATGACTCTTTTGGCTTTAGGCTATAGCAATGAAGAAATTGAACAGGTTTTAACTGCTCTTAGTCAAGATAATCAGTTACTTAAAAATAATAACGTGGAAGAGTGGATTAGAAGTGCGATCGCCTGGCTGAGTGGAGAATAAATCAATTATCAATTATCAATTATCAATTATTAATTAAATTTGATTATATAGTTCAATAATCTTATCTATTACCTGGTCGATAGTTAGATTGTCAGTAATCAATTCGATAGCATCATCGGCTTTTTTAAGTGGTGCGATCGCTCGATTGCTATCTTGTTTATCTCGTTGTTGGATATCTAAAGCTAATTGTTCAATACTAATATCATCTCGTCCTTGATTTTGCAGATCTTGCCAGCGTCTTTTAGCTCTTTCGGCGACAGTGGCAGTCAAAAAGATTTTTAATTCCGCGTCAGGAAAGACACTGGTGCCGATATCTCTACCTTCGGCGATCAAACCACCTTCTTTGCCCCAATGCTGCTGCATCTCTACTAATTTGGCTCTTACCGCAGTCTGAGCAGCGATCGCCGATACATTTGCCGTAACTTCTGGAGTACGAATAGCATTAGTTACTTCTTGTCCATCTATATGCACTACCGTAGGTAAATCAACGGCGTTGGGAGAGGTTAATTTGAGGCTGATATCTTGAATCAAATTAGCGATCGCTGGTTCGTCATTGAGAGCAAGATCAGATTGCATCACTAACCAAGTTACCGCCCGATACATTGCTCCCGTATCTAGATAAAGTAAGCCCAGTTGATGAGCCAGACGACGGGTAACGGTAGACTTTCCCGCTCCTGCTGGGCCATCTATAGCGACAATTGGCTGACGTTTTTGCAACACGATATTATCTATTAAACGGGTAGAGCCGACATAAGCAGCGATCGCCAGTAATCCTTGTTGTTTGATCTGGTTTAAAGATTGAAGATTTACAGGATCGACTAGGTCAACGTATTGAATTTTAACTCTTTCTACAGAACTTAATTCTTGTTTGACTAAATTAATTAGGGCTGCGGTTTTTGATTCCCCGTTATTAAAGGCTGCTTTTGCCTTTTGAAGACTACTATAAATTTGAGCAGCTTCTTCTTTCTCAACGGGCTTGAGATATTGATTGCGTGAGCTTAATGCCAGTCCCGAAGCCTCTCGTACAATAGGACAACCAATGATTTCTACAGGAATATGCAAATCTTGCACCAGACGGTGGATAATAGCTAGCTGTTGAGCATCTTTTTGCCCAAAATAAGCTTTGTCTGGCTGGATAATGTTAAAAAGTTTGGTAACTACAGTAGCAACTCCCGTGAAGTGTCCAGGACGGTATTTACCGCACATCACTTCTGTCATATCCTGCGGTGAAATTACCACTGTCGTATTATTTAAGGTTTTAGTGTCCCCCTGACTGTTCATTTCTTGAGGACTGGGGGCAAAAACCAGATCTACTCCCAACTCCTGACAAAGCTCTAGATCTTGTTCTAGCTGACGAGGATAGCTGGTCAAATCTTCTTGGGGAGCAAACTGCAAAGGGTTAACAAAGATACTAACAACAACTATATCGTTGTCAGCGATCGCTTGCTCGATCAGGCTCAAATGACCCTGATGTAAAGCCCCCATCGTCGAGACTAAACCAATTTGATGCTGATGCTGATGACGATGAATTGCTATTTGAGAACGTAATTCATTAATTGTCTTACACAAAAGCACCATAATTGGTCAGTATCTTGAAATATTCAGGTTAAAGTTCTTTGTTTTCTTATTTTAGATGAGCTTGCCAACTATAGACTGAATATTAGCTGTCAAACATTCTACTGTCCCAAGACTGTAATCTCAACGGGGGCAACACCAGAATGAATCATATCTAAAGATTGTGCTGCTGCTGCCGATAGATCTATCACTCTACCTTCAGCATAAGGACCTCGATCATTAATTTTAACGATTACAGAACGATCATTGTTCAGATTTGTCACTTTAACTTTAGTACCAAAGGCAAGAGTTGGATGGGCTGCTGTTAAAGCATTTTGATCGTATGTTTCGCCATTCGCAGTCATGCTACCATCAAACCCTGGTCCATACCAGGAAGCGTTACCATTAAAGGCGTTAGCAACTAGAATTGACTTAGGTGCGACTGTATCTTTTTTCTGTGCAGGAGTTTGAGGATCAGCAGATTTTATATTTGTGGCTGTCTTTCCGTCTAAAAAACTATCGGCATTGGAAAAATTAAATTTTACTCGCTTATTTTTGGCGGTTGTTACTGTAGGTAGTTTACGTCGCACCTTGGTGGCTTGGAGTTCCGATTTAGCTACTGTGGGAAACAAGACAATCATTGTTGAGGCTGTTGCCAAAGTTACTAAGGAAGAAAGCTTGTAAAACATTTGTCGGTTTAAAGTCATTGTGATTGAGCTATATAGGTTAGATGTTCAATTAAAAAACTCGGTAGTATAGAACGTTTTGTGTGTAATCAAAATTTAGTTTTGATTTTAGAGAAATGAGACTCAAAACAAGCTTGAGTATTCTAGAAGCAAATAAGTTAAATACTCGGTAAAATGACACTCATATTTATGTTTGATTAAAATATACAGGTGGTATATTTGTTGTCGTTAGACTATCAGCAGATTGTTGCGATCGCGGTTAAGATCAAATTGAGTTCATATTGTTCATCCTAAACCTAAAGCTACTTTCATCTAGACAATAATACCTATGGATTATAAAGACGCTGGCGTTGATGTAGAAGCAGGACGCTCTTTTGTCTCGCAAATTCGCCAAGATGTTGCCAGTACAAATCGACCAGAAGTTTTAGGAGGACTAGGAGGGTTTGGCGGTTGTTTTCAGATGCCGTCGGGCTATCAAGAGCCTGTATTAGTATCTGGTACAGATGGAGTTGGCACTAAACTAAAAATTGCTCATGAACTTAAACGTCACGATACCGTAGGCATTGATTTAGTCGCAATGTGCGTCAACGATATTTTGACTTCTGGTGCAGAACCTTTATTTTTCTTAGATTATTTAGCTACAGGCAAACTAAACTCGCAACAGTTAGCAGATGTAGTTAAAGGAATTGCCCATGGATGCCGTCTTAGCGGTTGCGCTCTTTTGGGGGGTGAAACCGCAGAAATGCCTGGATTCTATCAGCTAGGAGAATATGACTTAGCAGGTTTTTGCGTGGGAGTAGTCGAAAAAAGCCAGCTTTTGAATGGTTCAAAGGTGCAGGTAGGAGATGTTGCCATTGGGCTAGCTAGTACAGGAGTGCATAGTAATGGCTTTAGTTTGGTTCGCAAGATTATTGATACGGGCGGTTATTCTTGGTCAGATACTCCAGACGCACTAGGCGGAAACAGTTTGGGCGCAGAATTAATTACTCCTACCCAAATTTACGTTAAGCCGATTTTAGAGTTTCTCGCTACAGGAAAAGAAGTTCACGCCATGGCGCACATTACTGGTGGTGGTTTGCCAGAGAATTTACCCCGTTGTTTAAGTGAAGATCAATCGATAGAGGTCAAACTCGATAGCTGGAAAATTCCGCCAATTTTCAACTGGTTAGCGATCGCGGGTAAAGTAGAACCAGAGGCAATGTTTAATACTTTTAATATGGGTATTGGTTTTGTGATCATTGTGCCTGCTACTCAAGCTCAGTCTAGTCTCGATTGGTTTGAGTCTCAGAATATTACCGCCTCAAGAATTGGCAAGGTGATTTCTGGTGATAATAATTTGTCGTTTATTTAATGTATTTCCTAGCAACAGTTAGAGCAAGTTCGGCAATTTTTCCTAAAACTAATAAAAATCATGAATATTCTCGTTTTCAACATGGAGAATAATCGCCATCAAGATTTTTTTGGTCATGGACTTAAGTGTTTGATTGAATGTCTGTAAGTTGTTTTGTGGTGATGTTTTAAATAGTTATCCTTTGTTAGCCTCTAAAAGCCAAAATCACTTATTTATAGGCTAAATAAACCAAAACATTGGCACAAATATTATCTTTATTTGAGACTGATAAAATTTAAAGGCTAAAAGCTTTTTTTAATGTTTGGTTTATTGCTATTCTATAATTTAACTTTAAAATAAATCGGCTGAATTTTTTCTATGACTATCCTTGTAACAGGAGGAGCAGGATACATTGGCTCTCATTCTGTCCTGACATTGCAAAAAGCAGGTTATGAGGTAATCATACTCGACAACCTAGTATACGGTCACCAAGACCTAGTAGAGACTGCATTAGGAACAAAACTAATCGTAGGGGATACTTGCGATCGCGCTTTATTACAGCAAATATTTTCAGATCACCAAATTGAGGCGGTAATGCACTTTGCAGCCTACGCTTATGTAGGAGAATCGGTTTCCAAGCCAGCAAAATATTATCATAACAACGTTATCGGCACTTTTACGCTTTTAGAAGCGATGCTAGAGGCAAACGTCAAAAATTTTGTCTTTTCTTCTACCTGTGCTACCTACGGTATACCCGAATCTGTACCTATCAAGGAAGAACAGCCTCAAAATCCGATCAATCCTTATGGAGCTACTAAGTTAATGGTAGAAAGGATTTTACAAGATTTTAGTCATGCCTACGATTTTCGTTCGGTATGTCTGCGCTATTTTAATGCAGCAGGGGCAGATCCTGACGGTAATTTAGGAGAAGACCATAACCCTGAAACCCACCTCATTCCTTTAGTTTTACAAACTGCCATGGGTTTTCGGGAATCGATTTCAATTTTTGGCACAGACTATGACACCCCAGATGGAAGTTGTATTAGAGACTATATTCATGTTTTAGATATTGCTCAGGCTCATATATTGGCTTTAAAATATCTTTTGAACAATGGCAAAACAGATGTGTTTAACTTAGGTAATGGCAGTGGTTTTTCGGTTCAGGAAGTAATTGAGGCAGCCCGCAAAATAACCCGAAAAGAAATAAAGTCCGTAGAATGCGATCGCCGTGCAGGAGATCCCCCCGCCCTAGTCGGTAGTGGTGCAAAAGCCCAGAAAATACTAGGCTGGCAGCCAGAGTATTCTAATTTAGAAGCTATTATTACCCATGCTTGGCAATGGCATCAAAAACGCCATCGATAGTCAGTTAAGCCAAATCCAATTACAATATTTTGCAATTTTAGAAAAGCAAATGTAATCAAATCAATTCGCCATAAATTACAAAAATATATGGATCAAAAGCAGCAACCAGAAGAAATGTTCAGAAATATCAGTATTTATTTACCGTTTTTACTCCAACCTACAATCGCGCCCATACCCTTTACCGCGTTTATGAAAGCCTTAAAACACAAGAAAATTACCACAACTTCAAGTGACTGATTGTCGATGATGGATCTATTGATAACACTAGCGATTTAGTCAAGCAGTAGCAAAAAGAAAATCTTTTTTCTATTCGCTATCTTTATCAGGAAAATAGAGGGAAGCATACTGCTTTTAATCTGGGAGTAAGAGAAGCGAAGGGCGAACTATTTCTTAACTTTGATTCTGATGATAGCTTTGTTCCCCAAGCACTAGAGCGATTTAAATTTCATTGGGATGCAATTCCTGAAGTAAAAAAAGTTGTTAAATCTTTAAAGCGACAAACACACCCGTAACTCTCCGTCTTGTTGTCCTTCACATCTAAAAAAAGAAGGGAATTTGCTCATATAAATAAGCCTGGATTTCTCTACAACTCTGCTTCATTTTCAGCTAGATAAATGTGCTTGAGCTTGTCTGGAATAGGCATTGGACGCATGGTTTTAAGATTGATAAAAAATCCTACCTGAGTTGCCAAAGTCAGTATAGCAATCAGGAATCAAATGTGAGAAAATGAAGTAAAAGTTGCTGACTAGAAAAAAAATGGAAGAACTAAATGCTTTTATCGAGTCAAATCCCGACCCAAGAGAATTAAAACGAGCGGTGGCAGTCAGGATGACCCTCA
>JBBSPC010000164.1:0-9555 GCA_038259125.1 Chroococcales cyanobacterium
CTGCTTGAGATCCCGCGAACCACTAGGAAGAACGCTAGAAACCGTCATTAAGCTGCGATTATGGCTAAAGCCATCGGCTAATTCAATCAACGACCAGCGTTTTTGAGGTGCGCCAGACAAAACCAAAATATGAGGTCGCCAGTTTTTGGGGTCTTCCTCCTCTTCTACTTGAAAGATTCCCTGGCTAATTAACGCCATCCACATTCCCCGACGCACATCACCCCAAGTCGTTTGTAATTCCCGACGCTGTAACCAAAGGTAGATACCCAAAACAATTATTGCAGCACAAACAGTAGCAATGGCATTGATCAAAAACATTACCCCAAGACAGCCCAATGCACCCAATAGGGATAATGACCAATGCACCCGAAAGCTAGGACGGTAGGAAGGACTCTGTAAAAAACCTTCGATCGCCGCCGAAACATTTAACACCAAGTAAGTAGTTAAAAAGAACATCGATAGCACAGGAGCAATTAAATCCAAATCGCCCACGCAGACAGCAGCGATCGCAATTGCCAAACTAACTAGCGTCCCGTTACGGGGTTCATCTTCTGAGCCGTGTCCCTTACCCAAAAAACTGAGAATTGGTGGTAAGACTCCATCTCTAGCCAATGCCTGCAATACGCGGGGCGCGCCCAGAATACTGCCAATCGCACTACTCAAAGTTGCGCCCCAAACTCCTAGCAGCATGGTAAAACCAAAGCCTTTTAGGGCAGTTTCCTGCATCACAAAGACATCTGGATTAATTAAACTGGCTGAATCTGCCCGCATTGCCATAAAAATAGGCAAGATCATGTAAATCACATATCCTGCTCCTACTGCTGCCAGTGTTCCTGTCGGTAAAGATTTAATCGGGTCTTTTAGATCTCCTGACATATTTACCCCCGCCATAATTCCCGTTACCGCAGGGAAAAATACGGCAAACACCGACCAAAAAGGTAGTGCGGTTTTTGGTGGTGCAGAGAACATTTGTGGTTCAACGTTGGGCAAAGGACTGCCCAAGACAAACATCAAAAGAGATATGGCGATCGCTGCCATAATAAAATACTGGGCTTTGATCGCTAAGCTAGCAGAAGTAATTGCCAAAATACCGACTAAAACGGTGATAATTAGGGCAACATAAGTTTGATTTAAGTCATAATTTTGCAGATTAATACCTCGACCTAAAATATTGATCTTGGCATTGACCACACTTTCAGCAAAACCAATGGTATAAAGAGCAACGGAGATTGCTTGAGCAAAATAAAGCGAAATACCTACTGCGCCACCTGTTTCAATGCCCAAAGAGCGACTGATCATATAGTATGCACCGCCTACCCGCACAACTTTATCAGTGGCGATCGCACATACTGACAGTGCCGTTAAAAAGGTAATTGAAGTAGCAATAGTCACAATAGCCAGGGTGCCTATCAATCCTGCATTGCCAACTACCCAGCCAAAACGCAGGTACATAATCACTCCCAAGATTGTCAAAATCGAAGGAGTAAACACACCGCCAAATGTACCCAAGCCAGTGGCTTTAGCTACCGAATTAGAGCCAGTGGATGAAGGATTGGGATCGGGAGATGATTTCACTGTTAAATATAAATAAATGCTTACAATATAGTAGAAGACTTGCTTATTATGACAGATCGAAATCTTGACTGGTAATTGTATCCAGAATCGTCAGTTGCGATCGGGATGAAAGATCTAAAAAATCGATGGTAATATAATAGTTTGCAGTTTAAATATAACGAGAGAATACCAGACTAAACCAACATGACTTTGACTCAACAGCGCAAACAAGAATTAATGGCAGAATATCAAATCCATGAAACCGACACTGGATCTGCCGATTTACAAATCGCCGTTCTAACTGAAAGAATTAATCAACTAACTTCTCATTTAAGAGCCAACAAAAAAGATCATTCTTCCCGTCGTGGTCTGCTCAAAATGATTGGTCGTCGTAAAGGTCTTCTGGCATACATCCAAAAAGAAGATTTTGAACGCTACCAAAAACTGATTGCCCGTCTCGGCATTCGTCGTTAATCATTAAACAAACTCATGTCATCAGATTCTAAGCGGGGTCGTCTACCATTTGAACCCCGTAAAAACAGTAAAAATAAGCCTGCTGCATCCACCAAGGAGAATAGTTCAGTAAACAAACCCCAGAAAGCTTCTACATCCGCATCTCCAAAATCAGCAAAGGTACAAGCCAAAAAAGCTAAATCGACTTTTAGAAGTTCTCGTCCGAACTCTAATCTCTCAGCAATTCCTGATTTAGTCAGCAAACGCATGGGGAAACGCATGGCGGTATTTTGCGGTATTCCCTCGGTTTTAGGTATGTCCTCCCTGTTTGTTTTCTACTGGCTTAAGGTAAAAGAGATGGTCGAATTACCTCCCTATCTGGCTATAGCTGTATCCTTTGGCTTTTTAAGTTTAGGAGTTTTAGGCTTGAGCTACGGTCTTTTTTCAGCCTGTTGGGATGAAGATCGTGCGGGTACTCTGATGGGGTTTGACGAGTTTAAAATTAACCTCGGCAGAACTAGAGATGCCTGGAAAGCATCAAAGAATGCGAACGGATAATCAAGATTGGCTTAATTTGCTTAGATTTTTGATCTTCAACAGTAAGATAATTGGTAGAAATCCATTATATTTATGTGGGGGTTATGCTATTAAGATTCTCTGTGAATGGGACTTATATAGAAAAATAGACTCTATCCTGATGAATATAATGAATCGCCGAACATTTTTGCTGAATGCGGCAACTATTCCTCTTGCACTTATAGTCACTGAGAAGGCTACCAAAAGCGAACAAGTTGTTACCCCACAAGCTAATCTCGCGAAGCTCGAAAAAGCTTCGGGTGAGCGCCTCGGCGTGTATACTCTCAACACGGAAAATGATACTCAGATCGATCATCGTGTAGAAGAGCGTTTTCCCCTGTGTAGTACCTTCAAGGTGATTGCAGCATCTGCAATTTTGGCGCGAAGCACTCAAATCGACGGTTTATTACAACAGCGAATTCATTACAAACCTGGCGATCTCGTCAGCTACTCGCCTATTACCGAGAAACATATCAGCAAGGGTATGACCGTCTCTGAACTATGTGCTGCTGCGCTTCAGCACAGTGACAACACTGCAGGCAATCTGCTATATCAAAGTTCTTGGGGGTACGTCTGAAATAACGGCTTATGGGCGTTAAATCGGCGATAGTAAATTTCGTCTCGACCGACGGGAAACAGAGCTGAACTCCACAGTTCCTGGCGATCCTGGTGATACCTCTACCCCAGCCACTATGGCACACAGTTTGCAAGTGCTGACGCTCGGAGATACATTGTCTATACCTCAACGGCAGCAATTAAATAAGTGGCTACGGGGTAACACTACGGGATCGGGTGACTATGGCACTGCAAACGACATAGCTGTGTTATCGCCGTCAGAACATAAGCCAATCATTTCTTTTTTGGATGATTGTTCCTTGGTTAAAAGAACTAATTTTCGCCAATATTTCGTTAAAAGATCCACGAACGTCTAACAGTTCTTTCATCCCAGTGTTTGATGATGCGATCGCATTTTCTTGCTGTTGACGAGCTGATGCGATTTGTTGTTCAATATCTCCATAAAATTGGTTGTTATACTCACCCAGTTGCATTCCTAGCTGACTTTCCAAATCTTTGCCTACGGCTTGAAATTGGCTGGTAATATCACGGCGAGCATCAGCCATTTGTTGTTCCCGTTCTCGTTGCTTCATCGTGTCCATAACTTCTACTGCTACTCCAGCAAAAGCAAGAGCAGGACCTAAAAAATTGGCTGCATTACCAATATTTTTAGCCAGATTAACTGCACCCCACGGTTTAAACTTGAAACCAAAAAATTTACCAACGGTATATACTTTTCTATGCAAATTTCCTCCTGCTACATTAGTAGCACCAAAGAAAAAGCCTTTTTGAGTTGCATTTATTGCTCCTGTAGTAGCTAATTGTTGAATCTTTACTCCAACTGTTTCGCCAATCTGTTGTAAATGGCTAATTTGAATCTTGAGATTTGCCAGATCGATATCGGCATTAATATTTTGTGCTGATATCGATCTGCTTACTCTCCAAACTGGCAACAAAATGTCTTACTAAGTCTCCTTGAAGAACTTCTGCGAAATCTTGCTGTATATTTTTTACTACTGTATCTAAGACAGCCTGAATTTCTCCTCCTGCTCGTTCATAATATTTTTGTATTTCAAATTCTGCTTGTTTATTAAGTTGTTCAAAGTCTCCATCTCTGCCAACTTTTCTAGCAAGCTTACTTCCTTCTCTGGCAATTTCTGAAGACATTTGTAGAGTGATACTATCAACTTTAGTTTTTTGTTGATCGCCCTGCTGGTTTACTTTACGATTAAAGCGATTAAAAATTTCAAAATAGGTAGAGTCTTCTCCAGAATTGGGAGTCAAATGAACCTGGGTTTCGTTTACAGCACTTAATGCCATGCGAACTGGAGTATCAAATTTAGCCAGTGAACCGCGACTAGATACAAAGTTATTTAGTTCTTGCGTAAAGGTGTCAAAACGACTAAATATTGTTCAATACTATTTGATACATCAGAACAATGCTTACTAAGATCACTTTCAGTTTGCTTAAGGATAGTTTGTTTTGAAAGGGCTAGCCCGCATATAGGGGAAAGATAGACAATCTTAGCTTCCACAAAAGCGATCGCCTTAGTTACTCCTAGAACTTATTGTAAACGGCAGTAAAAAATAAATAATAGAATAAAGCTGCCTAAATAGCGTTTTCTATGTTGTATCTTAGCTTTTTTAGGCGTTGCTAAATCAGGATACGGTTTGATACATCACCATGAGGTGCATTTCCTAGCAAGTTCCTTCAATGGATGGAAGCATTGAAGGAACTTGCTAGGACGTGAGGTCACCTCATGAAATTAGCAATGCCCTTTTTTGATTATTTTGCTAGGTTCATAGAATGCTCTTTAAGAACTTCCAAGGGAACGTAATTTAGCATCGACTCATGGGTAGCTTCTAAGTTAATTGGTGGAGCAAAACCCGCATCTAAAGCTTCTTTCCAGCGCAATGCACATAAACACCAGCAATCCCCTGGTTTGAGTCCAGGAAAATTATACATTGGCATAGGAGTAGTGAGATCGTTGCCTCTTTCTTTGCTGAAAGCCAAAAATTTAGCGGTAACTTCGGCGCAAATTACGTGAACGCCTTGGTCTTGAGGACCTGTTTCACATTTTCCTGTGCGATAAAATCCTGTCATGGGCGATGTACAACAAACTTTGAGTTCTCCACCCAAAACATTCTTAGCTGATGTCATATCTTATTTTTCGGAGAAATTTTGAGACAGTAATTAAATTCTAGCTAAAGTGAGAAAAAAATAGCGATTGTGCCAAGAAGACGCTCAACTAAGAACGCCTAAAGATAATTAATGTCGCTAAGAAAGTCCTCACTATGTATCTCCAGCTTTGGCAATAATTTCTTGCAAAACAGGAGAGAGACTTTCGTTTAACTTACCCGCGCGGATAAACTCAGCGTAGGTATCAGCTTCAATGTCTAAAAGCTGTTCGTTTAGCTGTTCCATAGTTAAAGCCCGTAGGTTATCATGTTCTCGCTGCATTTTATCAATTTGATCTTCTATACTTTGCAGTTCTCCTTTTACCAGTCCCTGTTGATAACGATAGTATTCAGGGTCAATTTCTGAGGCGAGTTCATTATTGTCTAAATAGTCAAGAACGCGATTCATAGCTACTTTTCTAGCAAGTAATTCTGAGTATTCCTGACGCAAAGGCTGATCGCCAATTAGATTTAGGGTGCTTAACAACCACTTAGTACTCAACCCTTGTACCAAGAGGGTAAATAAAACCACCCCAAAAACTGTATTGATAATTTCTTGCCTTCCTGTAAGAACTACAGGGACACTTAAAGCTACGGCAATAGAAACCGAACCCCTTAAGCCACCCCACCAAAGGACAGTTTGTTCTCGCAGGTTAATTTTAGTTTTGCTGACTAAATTACTAAGATTGCCTAAGCCAAAAATAACAATCGCTCTGGTAATTAATACCGATGCGATCGCTACTATAATTAGATCAAAGTTATTACGCAGGCTGGCAAAGTTTATTTGATCGCCAATTAGCAAGAAAACAATAGAATTAACAAAAAATGCCAAAAAATCCCAGAACTCGGAAACCAAAAGCCTTGTACGAGGATTCATGCCAATTCGCGAGCCAAAATTACCTAGGATAATTCCTACTGTAACCACCCCAATTACTCCAGAACCGCCTAGTTCTTCGGTAATTAAATATGTACCATAAGCTGAAACTAGAGTTAAAGACTGCTCTACCAAAGGCAAATCAAATCTTTGAGTTAGATAAGAAATCCCAAAACCAACTAGGCTGCCGATACCTAAGCCAATACCGACAAAGGTTAAGAAGCGAATCATAATAGTTGAGATACCAAACTCGCCATTGCCCAAGGGAATATCGACTAGCAGCAAAAAGGCAACTACCGCCACGCCATCATTAAAAAGACTTTCTCCTTCCATAAGAATAGTTAGGCGTTTACTTGCTCCCAATTCTCGAAACAATGCCACCACCGAAACAGGATCCGTAGCAGACAAGCTGGCACCTACTAAAAGTGCTGTAGCCAAAGACATATCTGTAAAATAGCTCAAAGGAAAAGCTACCCCAACTACAGAGATAACTACTCCCACAATGGCAAACAGACTAACTGGAAACAAACTATCTTTAAGGCTACGCCAACGAATATTCCAAGCCGCTTCAAATAGCAAAGGGGGTAAGAAAATCTCTAGAATTAGCTCTGGAGAAAGAGTTACTAAGCGAATATCCACAAAAGCTAAACCTAGTCCAACAATTACTAGAAGCAACGTATAAGGTATTTCTCGAAACCAGCTAAAAATTCTAGAAATCGTTGCCACGCTCAAGGACACGGACAAAACTATTAAAAATTGCTCCAGATTTCCTTTGATGGAAACTTCAGCTACACTCGGTTCTACAGATAAAAAAATTGTTTCCATAAAGTCAGCAAAATAAGGCTCTAAGTACATTCCACATTATTGTCGCGGATTTATATAATCTGATGGCAAAGGCAAAATACCTAAAATTGACTCAGTTTATTTTTGAATTGTACCTTCCCTATCTTGCATACTTCCAAATTAGGTCTTGAGTTACATATTTATAAGTTGAGTCTTAATTGATTCAATTAACAGCGTAATGTAGACTATCTTTTAAGCACTTGGATAACTAAATATTTTTCATCGTTTAAAAACAGTATAAATTAGTCGCTTTTGGTAATTTTCAATATTTAGCAATCAATACTGAAATTTAATTTGCCTACATTAGCCATATAAAATAGCTTAATTACATTTTGACAGACTAATCTTTACAATCTGATTCAAGAATTGTGTTTTTGCAGTAATGTAAGTTACATAGGTATATTTAATGATTAATATTTTATTAGTAGACGATCAGGCTCTTTTATGTGAAGTTTTAAAAACTTGGCTCGACGTTGAGGAAGACCTTCAGGTGATAGGAGTTGCTCATAATGGTCATGAAGCGATCGCTCAAGTAGAGGAGTTGCGACCTAATATCGTCTTGATGGATATTGATATGCCTAAAATGGACGGCTTAAATGCAACCAGCATTATTTGCCAGCGTTTCCCCAATACCAAAATAATTGTTTTAAGCGGTCACGATGATAATGATTATCTAGGAAAATCCCTGCGAGCAGGAGCAAGGGGTTACTTACTAAAAAGCACTACAGCCGAAGAACTAGTTCTTAAGATTCGCTCAGTTTACAATAATATTAATTTACTTAAACCTGTTGCTGAAAATGTTGATTTTAATGGTTTACAAGCTCAGCTAGATGAATTGTTAGAAAATTATCGTCATAAACTTCAAAATCAAATTCAAGAACATGAACAGTCTTTATATAATACTAATTTTTTACAACAGTTAGAACAACGTATTGCTGAACTTGAAGACAAGTTTAATACTAACCAAACTAATAAAATTGGCGAACTAGAACATAAAAATCAGTCTAGCTGGGAATCGGTACGCAAAGAGCTTATCAATGTTAACGGTCAATTTAATCAAGCAAATCGTAATTTGAGTGCGCAGTTTAATCAACAAATTAACAACCTCAAACAAGATTTAGATGATAAGCTGTCTGGCGCACTAGACGATTGGTCTCGTCAAAGAGCGGCACTACAAGAATGGGCAGTACAACGAGATGAAATGCGCCCTTCAATGGAAGAATATGAAGCCAAAAATCACCATGAGCTAATGTCTATTATTAATCCTATAAGATCTTCTTTTAGAGATGTAGAGAAACAGATAACAACCACTAGACGTTGGGCAATTATTAGCGGATTAGCTGCGGTTATTGCTTTAGGTCTTTCTGGCTATCTTTTATTCTCTCAAACTAGATCTAATAACTCAGGAGTTTCTTCTATTGACAAGATTCTTGAATAAACCAGTGCAATGTAGTTGGCACAAAAGATAAGTAGGCAGTAAACAATAAACCTTGGTATAGATTGACTGGGGGACTGGGGGACTGGGGGACTGGGGGACTGCTTACAAGGGTATGATTTTAATAATCATCCAGAATCAAGGAAAAATTGAGGAGCAAAATGACCTGTAGGTAAAGGCATTTGTTTAATGACAGATGCCAAAATCAGCAAAAAGCCTCGTCGGAAACAACTTAAATAACGAGTGCCTAAATTAGACTCAAAAGAAGAATGTTTCAAGTCATACCAAATTAAACTGTATTCGCTACAGATTAATCGTAAGGGCGAACGGCCGTTCGCCCCTACAGAAAACGATGTGTCATGTTTTAAATTTAAAATGGTATCAGAAATTGATTTTGATTCGATAGACTCTAGAAAATCAGCTTCATGGTCAAGAGATAGACTACTTGCAGATAAATTAGTGTTAATTTTTCCTCCGACACTAACTAACCACAATGTAGCAACAGCGATCGCCAACCATAATTTCTCAGCGCGCTTGGGGTCACTCATTTTAGTTTGATGCCAGCCGAAACCACCGCGTTTAATATCGTTTAATATCTTTGAACAAGCATTCAATCCAACTACGCATACTATACCAAGAGATTTGAGCTGGTTGTGGACTCAAACTGCTCAGCATTAGCCAAGGGTCAGCATAACCTTCATCCCATCTCTGCCCCTAGAGTACAGTCAACCGAATTAGTTTTAAAACACCTAACTTGACCACTCCAGGTCTGACCAACCTCAATTATTAGCGTCGAAAGTGACATCAATGTTTGATGGTTTGATGCTTGATAATATCCTCGATGATTAATTCTCATCAAAGGATGCCAACCCAATTTCACGATCGCTTCATAAAACCATTTGGCATACAAATCCCGATCTGTAGTTACAATCACGAACCAATCGTCAGGAATACCATCTTCAATTTGCTTTATTGGACTTTGGACAAAAAGAGTCAAGAGTTCGCGATTATTGTTCGAGAACCTAGTCTAATTAGACTAAGAAGAAAGGGGGACAGAAATGAGAAGATTGATCGCAGTTTCTCCAAA
>JBBSPC010000165.1:0-9531 GCA_038259125.1 Chroococcales cyanobacterium
TGTTGGTGGCTTGGCTACTCATATGGCACTCAAAATGACCTCTCATACTTTGCGGCTTTTCTTGCGTCGTCATTTTGAGATTGATGTTTTGACTTTTCAATCCTCCTCAGCTTACTAAAATTTAATTCACACCAGGCGTACTTTAGATACGTGGTCATTTCTAATAGAAACTAAAATGAATGAATCTGAAGAATTTACTATAGGCGTTGAAGAAGAATATCAAATTATCGATCCTCAAACTAGAGAGCTTTGTGGTAAATCGAAGCAAATAATTGGCTATGTTAGGGATAATTTAGAGTTAGAAAAAGATGTTATCCAGCCAGAAATGTATCGCTCTCAGGTCGAAATTGCTACTGTAGTATGTCAATCTTTATCTCAGGCGCGTCAAGAATTAACTCGCTGTCGCCAAGCTGTAATAGATGCTGCGAATGTCTCAGGTAAAGCAATCGCTGCTGCGGGAACTCACCCTTTTTCTGATTGGCGCGAACAAGAAATCACTCCTAAAACTCGCTATCAAAATTTGGAGGCAGAATATAAACAGCTTATCCGTGAATTGATTATTTTTGGCAATCATGTTCATATTGGCTTGAGCGATCGCGCGATCGCCCTACAGGTAATTAATCGCGTTCGTATATGGCTACCTATACTACTGGCACTTTCTGCTAATTCTCCTTTTTGGTTGGGTCAAACAACAGGCTATGCCAGCTATCGTACCGAAATGTGGACTCGACTACCCATGACGGGACAACCACCGATCTTTGCAGACGAAAAAGAATATCAAACCATAATTGAGGATTTGATCTCTGTAGGTGTAATTAGAGATGCTACTAACATTTATTGGGACATTCGTTTATCTGAGAAGTTTCCTACTATCGAATTTCGTGTTACTGATATTTGCATGACAGTAGAGGAAGCCGTAACTATTACTGGTTTAGTCCGTGCTTTGGTTTGGACTGGTTATCAAGAGGTGATTAATAATGCCCACTTAAATCCTGTACGTTCAGAACTGTTGAAGGCTGCTCAATGGTATGCAGCGCGTTATGGTTTGACAAATAACCTAATTGATGTTGTTGATAAATCTCAAGTTCCAGCTAAAGACTTAGTTATTCAGTTTCTTGGTTATTTGCGTCCAGCTTTGGAAAAGTTTGGTGATTGGGAGACTATTTCTACTTCAGTACAAAAAATACTCGAACAAGGAAATGGCGCACAGCGACAGCTAGAGGTATATGAGAAAAATAGCAGCTTTGAAGACGTGGTTGATTATATTATTGAGCAAACTAAAACATTTGACTAACTGAATACAAAGCTTAATCCAATTAGTTTAATTAAGTAGCTGATGTAAGTTGAGACTAAATCTTTTAATTAAAATTCTACATCGCTATTTGAACTCTCAATTCAAAAGATATATACTTTAAATATATATTTAACTTCTAATCATCATGGAAACCGCTAAACTATTCCAAAATGGTCAGAGTCAAGCCGTTAGGCTGCCGAAAAAATACCGTTTTAATGGAGACAAGGTAATTATTAAGCGAGTGGGTAATGCTGTAGTGTTATTACCTTGTGAAGATTCTTGGGAGACACTATTTGAGAGTCTAGAACAATTTTCTGACGATTTTATGGAAGATCGCCAGCAACCAGAATCTCAAGAAAGGGAAAGTGCCTTTGAATGAAGTTTTTACTTGATACCAATATCTGTATCTATATCATCAAGCAAAAACCACCAGAAGTATTGCAGAGATTTAATATTTATCAAGTCGGCGATATTGGTGTCTCTTCTATTACCGTCGCAGAACTTGAATTTGGCGTACAAAAAAGTCAATTCCCTACTAAAAATCAACAGGCATTAACGCAATTTCTTTTACCATTAACCATCGTAGATTTTGATCGCGGTGCTGCTATTGTTTATGGAGATATTCGAGCAAGGTTAGGAAAGCAAGGAAAGCCTATTGGTTCTTTAGATACTTTAATTGCTGCTCATGCTCTTAGTTTGCAAGTGACTCTAGTTACTAATAATGTTAAAGAGTTTAGTCGTGTACAAAATTTGAAGCTAGATAATTGGGTTGATTAATCCTATTGAATTTTACAGTGCGATCGCGTACTTTCATTAGTGAATTGATAATTAAATTTTTCTGTATTAAGTTGCTTCAACAGGAAAAAATTAGCTGATTTGTATTTTGACAAAAGATTTATATATTAACTATCACATCATTAAGGCTATGGATTCCTCTGCCAAAAATCAACTTTATCAATTAATCTATTTTGCAATATTTGCCAGATTTTAAGGTCTTTTTCTCTATGGTGGAAAGTAAAAATAAAATCATCATGAATAAAAAAGTGCGAACAACTAAATTTAGTTTGTAAATTAGGAGCGCATTCTATTATAGTTTTTATAACTCCATTTCTCTTTTGATAATATAATCTTCTCTTGGCTAGATTTAGATGATTAGCTGTTTCATTAAAAACTCCTTTTTCTAGGTCATATTGTGAATTTGCCTGTTCAAACTTTGCTAAGTCACGAATATTAAACATGATTTCTAAATCATTTTTATTAATTAAAGGAGATACGCCAATCTTTCTCCAAATATTAAATTCATTTGATAGTTTGGTAAAAATCTGCCTGACGCTATTAAATTTGGGTGTTAAAGCTAAAAATTCAACAGTTTTGATTTTTTTTCGTCGTTCGCGATCGCTTATTATATTGGCAAAGATATAATCTTCTTGTTGTGGGAAATATTCAGGAGGAATTTTTATTTTTCTCTTCCCAACATAAAAGCTATTTGTCTGGGGATTAATAAACGGTATTTTAGCTGAAAAATCTTTTTCTAAATTACATTCAAGATATGAAGGACTCGTAAATGCGTCAGGTTTAAATCCTGTTGTTATATATTCCCATTTTTTCGATTTATAAGACCAATTGTATAAATGTGCTGGAGTTTTAGGAGTTTTGACAACCAAAATAGCGTGATTTTTTGTTGCTCCCCAATTTCCACTCGATTTATTCCAAGTAGTTAAAGGAGTTAGATCGAGCCACGTATCGATATTCGTATATTGGATACAATACTTTGCATCTAAACCTGCATATTTTTCAATTGTTTTTTTAGTCTGTATCATTGCAGTTGCAGCAAAACTAAAACTTACTACCAGCAAAGACATAATTGCAACCCAAAAACTATAAACAAACCAAGGTATTTGTTGTTTGCGAATATATCTTTTTGCCCCAATATATTTTTCTAGAAAATTTAATAATACGGGAAACAAAAGACTAAATAGAACAACAATAGTATAAGCTTCCCAAGCTGGACGATATCTTTCTAAAAAATCTGTAAGAAATAAAAATGTCCAGAGACCAAACAAAACACCATACATAAAAAGAATGATTTTGTTTATTAATATGAGTTCTGGTAACTCTTCTCGATCTTCTAAATGGCGATTGCGGAGCTAGCCGAAGGCATCGCCTTTCAAAACATTAGCTATTATAAATACTACCCAAACTAATATACTTATAGCGATAGGAAAAGCAATAATATAGATTATTGCTTCGCCAAGATCATCCGCTACTCCTCGATCTACATAAGATCGGCTAATGGAGAAATAAAATAGTGTCCAGAAAGCTAAAAATAACCATAGATACAAACCGAAAAACGGACGATATGGTACTAAAAAGATTACTACTATAAACCAAAGAGGTATTGATATAAAATTTGGAGTAAATAATAGCGGAAATAAACCATAATACATCTAATAAAAAAATATAAAGTAAGCAATTTTGAATAATTAATATTTACCAAAGCTAACATACGTTAAATGCAAATAAGCTCTGTTATAGCTAAGTAGATAAAACTAAAGAGAATGATAATTTATTTATTATTTGAGACAATTATAAAATAGCGATCGCTTTATTTTTAAGAATCAGCTTGAAATTGGCTGCGGGGTGCGGGTGCGCCTCTCAATAATCCTTCAGTACTTAGGTCTTCGTCGATTTCTGACCAGTGAATACCATAACCACCTCCACAAACTGACCACTTTTCTCTTTGTTCTGGGGTAGCTGCTAATAGCCTGGGATACCAAGTTAGAGGCACTGTAATAGTTCTACCGTCCATAATATCTACACTGATAGTATCTTTTGTAAAATAAACATTTTGAACTCTTTCATCGGCTCTAATTGCTAAAGTACTCATTCCAAGACTCCAGAAGTTTTGTTTGATTTTCTCTTACTAATAATTCTAGCTTTCTTAGTTCCTTAGCTCTAAATCCAATATTTTTGGCAAGTACCACAGGTTCTAACCAAAATTTAGCAGATAAATTATCTCGATCAATATGAATATGAGGTGGTTCGTGGGGTTCATGACTATAAAAATAAAATCGATATGCTCCTATTCTCAATACAGTTGGCATTTTGATAATTTTTTTAACTGTTTACAATCGTGTGATTAGGCTGCGCCTAGCCGACCGATCGCAACATAAATTCAGAGCAAATGTCTGCGATCGATGACATTATGCGAATATTACCAAGATTAGGGGTTTTTATTTATCCGAAAATTATATTACGATCTTTAATTACCATTAGGGTGGGCTTGTACCGCATAGTTTGGTGCAAAGAAAACAATTTTGTTGACCATAAAATCAATAACCCCGATTTTGCCCACCAATAAAGATCGATAATTATCACCAGGAGTTGACGTAGACAGTGGTAGTCCAAGCAAACAAAGTAGAACTAAGCGATCGCTATGAAGCAAAAACTCAAGAAATTGCTCAAGAATTGATCAAAAGTACTAGAGATAAGAGCAATATTTTTAGTCGAATGCGGGATCAGATGCGCTGGGACGATAAAGTTTTGGACTGGACTATGGCTAACCCAGGGCTGCGGGTACAGATGTTCCGCTTTATTGATACTATTCCTGCCCTTCAGAGTAAAACTGAAATTGCCAATCACTTCCAGCAATACATGAGTACGGAGGAAGTCGAGTTACCGAATGCTCTCAAAGGCATTTTAAACTTTAGTGATGCTGATTCTTTTCCTGCCCAAACCGCAGCAGCTACCATTACTAAGGCAGTAGAAACCCTGGCGTATAAGTATATTGCAGGGGAAAATATTAATGAGGTGATGAAAACGATCGCTCGTCTGCGTAAAGATGGGATGACCTATAGTATAGACTTGTTAGGCGAGGCGGTAATTACCGAAACCGAAGCAGAAGATTATCTACAACGCTACATTGATCTAATCGAGCAACTTACCCAACAGGCTAAAGGTTGGAAACGCCAAGAAGGGATTGATTTAGCTGATGGAAAAGAGTTACCCCAGGTACAGGTATCAGTTAAACTTACTGCATTCTATTCCCAGTTCGATCCATTAAATCCTGTAGGTAGTAAAGAGAAAGTGTGCGATCGCCTTAGAATTTTACTACGCAAGGCAGCAGAATTAGGCGCAGCAATCCATTTTGATATGGAACAATATCGCTATAAAGATTTAACGCTACAGATCCTCAAAGAGTTGCTAATGGAAGAGGAATTTCGTAGTCGTACAGATTTGGGTATTACCCTTCAAGCTTACCTAAGAGACTCTTATCAGGACTTACAGGGAATTATTGAGTGGGCGAAAGAAAGAGGTCATCCTCTGACGGTGCGGTTAGTTAAGGGAGCGTATTGGGATCAAGAAACAATTAAATCTGAGCAAAATCATTGGCAGCAGCCCGTATACAACCAAAAAGCTGCCACAGATATAAATTATGAGCGCATGACGCAACTTTTGCTGGAAAATCATGAATATCTTTACGCTGCAATTGGTAGCCATAATGTGCGTTCTCAGGCTTTAGTTTGTGCGATTGCTGAAACTTTAGATATTCCCCCTCGTCGCTTTGAAATGCAGGTACTATACGGCATGGGAGATAAATTGGCGCAGGCTTTAGTTAAGCGAGGTCATCGGGTAAGAGTCTATTCTCCCTACGGCAAGTTATTACCAGGAATGGCTTATCTAATCCGTAGATTATTAGAAAATACGGCAAATAGTTCTTTTATCAAGCAAAATCAGGAAGAAAAACCCATTGAAGAATTAATTGCGCCTCCTGTTGTTAACGATGATCGTGGTAGGGGCGTTTCACGAAACGCCCCTACGGATGGCAATACCCAATTTATTTATGCCCCAGATACGGATTACGCCGATACAGAAAAACGGACTAAAGCAGAGCAAGCATTAGCTAAAGTCAAGCAAGAATTAGGTAAAACTTATTTACCTCTAATCAACGGTGAATATGTTGAAACTGACAACTATCTTGACTCTCTTAATCCTTCTAGGGAAACTGAGTTAGTCGGGAAAGTCGGGCAAATATCTGTCGAACAGGCAGAGCAAGCAATGAACGCTGCTAAAGAAGCTTTTAACTCTTGGAAAGCCACCTCGGCAACAGACAGAGCAAATATCCTCCGTAAAGCTGCCGATATTATGGAACAGCGACGACATGAATTAAATGCCTGGATTTGCCTTGAGGTAGGTAAAATTATTCCCCAGGCTGATGGGGAAGTATCTGAAGCGATCGATTTTTGTCGCTATTACGCCTCGGAGATGGAAAGACTTGCTGCTGGCAAAACTTACAACATAGCAGGGGAAAACAACCGTTACTTCTATCAGCCAAAGGGTATTGCAGTGGTAATTTCTCCTTGGAATTTTCCGTTTGCGATCGCCACTGGCATGACTGTAGCTGCCCTAGTTACGGGTAACTGTACTCTGTTAAAACCCGCTGCTACATCGACCGTAATTGCTGCCAAGTTGACGGAAATTCTGGTTGAAGCGGGTATTCCTAAAGGAGTCTTTCAATACGTTCCTGGTAAGGGTTCAGAAATAGGTTCCTATTTAGTAGAACACAAAGACACCCACGTCGTTGCCTTTACTGGTTCAAGAGAAGTAGGTTGTCGTATCTACGCCGACGCAGCCAAGTTACAACCAGGACAAAAACACCTCAAGCGTGTCATTGCCGAAATGGGTGGTAAAAACGCCATCATCGTCGATGAAAGTGCTGATTTAGATCAGGCGGTTGTGGGGGTAGTGCAGTCAGCATTTGGCTATAGCGGACAAAAATGTTCGGCTTGCTCACGGGTAATTGTGGCAGCCACTGTTTATGAGACTTTTTTAGATAGATTAGTTGAAGCTACCAAGTCTTTGAATGTTGGTGCTACGGATGATCCCAATATCCAAATGGGTCCAGTAATCGATCCTCAAGCACGCGATCGCATTTTAGAATATATTGCTCAAGGTAAACAACAAAGCGAACTGGCTTTAGAAATGCCTATTCCCGATGGTGGTTATTATATTCCTCCTACCATCTTTGCAGGAGTTGAACCAGATCATTCTATTGCCCAAGAGGAAATCTTTGGTCCTGTTTTGGCGGTAATGAAGTCTAATAACTTTGAGGAGGCTATATCTATTGCTAACGGTACAGATTATGCTCTTACAGGTGGCTTATACTCCCGTACTCCTAGCCATATTGAGCAAGCATCTGAGGAGTTTGAAGTAGGAAACCTTTATATCAATCGCAATATTACTGGTGCGATCGTTGCCCGTCAACCCTTTGGAGGCTTTAAGCTTTCTGGAGTTGGCTCCAAAGCAGGAGGAGCAGATTATCTACTCCAGTTTTTAGATCCGCGAGTGGTTACAGAAAATATTCAGCGTCAAGGCTTTGCTCCTATTGAAGGGGCTGAATAATTTATGTATGAACGTTAGAAGGTAATCAGAAAAATAAAGTCTATTAAAAGTGCGGAATGCACTCGCACGCAAGCCCTTGAATCCATTCAAGGGAACGTGCGAGCTAAAGGCTAAGAGCTAAGAGCCCTTCGGGTGAAGCACTTTCGTTGCGGGGGGAACCCCCGCAACGAAAGTACTTCACTACGAACAATCTTATTTTCGGTTTCATACCTTTAATCAGCAACGCCGAATAACTTTATTGTGCTGGTAGTTTTGCTTTTTGTTCTAGGATTAAAAGTTCTGCTTGAAAACGATTAATTTTAGCAACAATCTCTCGCGATCGCCGATCATCTTTAATATAAACTAAAACGCTAGACCAGGCTCTAATTTGTGCTTCTTTTAAATCTATTTCATCGGTTGATTTTAAAGCTGCTTCTAAGTCTTTAATCGTTAAACCATCAGGACTACTTGGTTCTAAAGCTGCCCATTTAGCTGCTGTTTTATAAGATTTGATCGCTGCTTCTTTATCTCCCAAAAATAATAGTTCATCCAAACCTTTAGAAGTCCAAAGTAATGCAGCCCGATCGGATGGCTCTACAGAAGCTAAAACTTTTTCCATTAAAGCAATAGTTTGTTCGGGATTTCCTGCATACATGGAATTAGCAATTGATAGTCTAAGATATGCTTGAGTAAAGCGAGGATCGATCTGAGTAATAGTTTCAAAATAATTGGGAACTAATTTGTAACCAATTGTATCTCTGGCAGAGCGATCGCCAAAATACTGCACAAAATTTAAATATGACCAATCAGCAGCCATGTTATCAAAGCCAAGAAAAGGCGTTTCTTTTTGAAATTCAATTAGTTTTGCTTGTTCTTGTTCTCGATCAAGATAATTAGCACGATTTAGTTTTTGGACTGATTGCTTATATTCTTGAGCTTGTAAGATTACAATTCCTGCTAAACAGATGAAGGGCAAAAATGCAGGTAGTAAATTAAGAGTTTTTTTGATAAAAGTAAACGACATATCTAATTGAGCAGGAAAAAATATATGATATTCAGTATATTCTCTTAAGAGATTACACTTATACTATACACTTACCTCATCAATAGCAACTTATCGCTTTGGCAAAAAAGATTAATAAGAATAGTCTCAAGAACTACATTACTTTTTAGCTCAGCGTTTTTAGATTTAGTAGATACAAAACTATATATTTTAAGTTCATCAAAACTTTGTTTTATTTATACAAAATCACTTAGAAAAATTTATATGGAAGTTAATTTATATTGACTAACGCCTAGAGATTACTCTGATTTATCTTCTTCATCCAAAAATCTTTCAATAATACGGCGATTTTCAATTTGTAGTCCTTTAACTTCACCCTGCATTGATTCAATATTAGTTTGAATTGATTCAATATTAGTCTGCATGGTGCGAATTACACCTATCGAGTCAATAAACATCTCTGTGGCTCGTTCCATTTGATTAGTCAAGCGATCGACTCTATCTGTTAGGTTGTCGATCGCATCAGTATTAGCATCAATTTTAGACGTGTTTTGATGACTCAGTTTAACCGCTGATTCTAACAATTTTTCGATTTGGGTTAATCTTTGCTCTGGTGTCATCTAACAAAAATATTTGAGATTAATCTTGAGTATACAGCGACAGCGATCGCAATTACTTTACCTATCTTTGCCATCTATAAAAAAAATAGCCTGCCAAAAAAGGAACATTTTCTATAGAATCCATTTGAGATCTTTTGGGCGATCGCGTAGAATCAAGGCAAAGTAGAGAAATTTAAGTAAGCTGGGGCAAGAAATGGGATATTCAAGCGATTTGACAGATAAAGAGTGGAAAA
>JBBSPC010000166.1:0-9437 GCA_038259125.1 Chroococcales cyanobacterium
AAAAAATGTTCGAGGGAGTTGACCCCCAGCGGGTTCAACTACAATTTTTTTAGCTTGAGAAGAATTAAGCTGCGACTCATCTACTGTTTTTTTTGGTTGGAGATTGGATGAATCTGAAGAACTATCAGACATATTAAACCTGTCTTGAAAATAGAAGCTGTAACAATCCTACGAAATAATCTTACCAATTAAAATTCATGCTAGCTTTTATTGTTGTAATTGAGTAAAATAACGATATTTACAAGCATAATGTAAGATATTAATCCCTAGTTCTTGACCAGAACGAATTTGCTCTCTGGACAAAGATAATTCTTCGTCTAGACCCCATAAACTAGCCAAATTACCATAAACCATAATTATACCGCGATCGCATACTATTTGTAGTGATTGTTTGCTTAAACTTGAGGGCAAAGCTGCAAATAAAAATGGCTGTCTTCTCAGATTGTTAGTTTTAGATAATGGCTTGAGGACATATCCTAATTTTTGGGTTAATTCTAAAGCCGAGGCTTGAAAATCCTCAGCCTCAGTCAGTCCATCAATTAACAGTACGCCACCAGTGGCTAAATATTGCTCTAAAACTGCAATTTCTTTAGAATCTTTGAGCACAGAATTTTGACCAGTTAAATAGAGCAGATCGTATTCTTGCAGTTGAGGATCGGTAATAGCGATCAACCCTACTGATTGATCGGGTTGTAATTGAGGATATAGACCGTTAACTGCCTTGAGCAAATAATCCAAATTAGCAAAGTTTTCACCCCAAGCGCGATCGCTATGACGCAATTGTGCTATTTTAATTGTTTCTTGGGGTTTGAGAGTAGCTAGTTGGCGATAACGAAAATCAAGATTATTATAACTAGGACGCAAAATATTGTTTGCCAAACTAATTTCAATTTCTTGATTGGCAGGAAAGATAATACGACAAATTTCTATTTCTAAATCATTGGGGGGTCTAACCTTTACATCAAAACGAAACTTCTCTTGTAAAATTTCTTGAGTTGATGAAATATCCAAATCTAGAGGATCGCGATATTCTACAACAATATAAACAGTGAAAGCTTCTGACTGGGGACGCTTATCGATCTGAAGATTTTGTGCTTGGGGAACAATAATGGGATTTCCCTGAAGGTCAATAGCAATACCTGGTTGGATTTGAATCCCTCGACCATCTTTGTATACTTGCGGTACTTTACTATCAGCAGAGATCGCTTTTACCCCCAAACCAGAGACAATTCCAGGTTGATGTAGTGCTTGGTAATGAAAGTTTTGCCTTTGTCGATGATATTCTTGTACCTTATGCCATCTTTCAGCATTGATCAACAAACCATCAGTGGCGTTTAATCTTTCAAAAGGAGTAATTGGGGGACTGGGTAGTTGAGACATGATATTTATTTTTGAATATTAATTAATCAATTCCTCTAAAAAAAGATCGTAAGTACACCAAGTAGGCTTTTCAGTATCAATAATTTTCCTAATTAAAGTTTCGTCTAAAGGTTGACTAGTGGGAAAACGTAACCGTACAGCGAAGTGATAGGGACGACCACCGCCTAGCATCGTACTGTCTCCTAAATGAGCTTGTCCTAAAACAAACCCCGCACCTATAGCTTCTTCAATGCAAATATGTTTTTCTCTTTCGGGTAAATCATCATCTAAAGACAAACCAGTATAAAGATGAAGATAAAATCTCAATCCTTTTTTTGTTCCTCGCCAACGATAAATAGAAATAGCGTTGCGAATTAAATGGCGTTGTCTCTCTAGAGGAATAGTGCTGAGTATTTCCCATCCTACCCAATGAGCTAGAAAAGGTAGCAAAGATTTAGGGGCAGTCAAAGGATCTAAATACGCCCACATTAATTCTAAGGCTTTGACTGTAGGTTCAAATGCTCGCTCAAAGATATTTAAAATGCGACCGATAAAATCTACTTCGCGGTAAATTCCTGGGAGGAAATTCAGATAAAGACTATCAGGACGCAGATATAAGTTAAAGCTTAACTTTTGTGAATCTCGAATTAATTCGGCGCGATCTTGTAGGCGAATATTAATTGTAGCTTGATAGTTAAGGGCGATCGTGTCTAAAGGCTGATTTTCTAACCAGTCTTGGGGAATATCAAAGTAAATTCCCACTAACATTGTTTCTTGAGGACGCAGTTCTCTTCCTTCCAAATTCCAGTGACACCAATCGGCAGGAAAATTTCCCCTCACGTCCAGTTCAACTGCCAAAGTTTCAGAGATGGGATTATGGAGATGCAGAGTCATTTGACTCCTTTCTCCTGGGGAAACCATTAAAATTTGCTCCCCAGATGTTTCCCAACCTGGAACATCAGTAATGGGGAGGCTATCTGGTTGTAGTCTTAAGTGGACAATAGAAGTCATTTCATTTTACAGCGATCGCTTATCGGTAATTTAGTAATCTTCACTTCACCTAGTTTGTTAAAAAATGAATTGTGTGACCAGGGTTAAGATGACCTGACCAAGAGCAAATTAAACCGTAATCTCCAGGATCGATGACCTGTCTTGAATCTTCTGGATGACGGATCCACACTTCATTTTGCCGATAAAAAGAATGAAGTATTACCTCGCCAATATACTTAACTCCTGGAACTTTTTGAAATAGGGCGATAATGTCGGAAATATAAACAGATCTGCCAAATTCCCAGCCTTGTCCTGCTATTCCCCCCGTTAGCGGGTTAAGAAATTTATAAAGAGCAATTTTTAACTGTTGACGAATCAGATCTTCAGCGCGATCGCTTTGATAGATAGATTCCAAACCAATACTGGTAGTAACTGCTACGCCAACATAATTAGGCTCTTGTAGTTGGACGTTAACTCCCAATAACTTTCTCTCCTCAAGATATTCTAGGGTTTGTTCTCTTAAGAATGGAGTTAAGACTAAAGCTTCGGGACTCAATCCTTCGGGTAAATTATTTTTCTCGACTTCGGGAACAGCCAAAATAGTAACCGTTCCTGCCGCTTCTACGGGAAGACATAATGTTCTGGCAATTGAACCCATCCCCCCCTGGTGAGTTAAAACTTCAAAATCTTCTTTGGTAACGGCGCGATCGCGAGTTCTGAGAATTTGTGGTGCGCGTAATATAGCCTGGTTAAGGGATTCTGGATCGCAACCGCCTTTTGCCGATTGATAGTTGGTTACCTTCGAGACATAAGGAATTGCTGATTTTAAAACCTTTAGCGTTTGACTTTCGATATTACCCAGACGACCGCCTCCAGTTCGATAGCAACGCATCCGAATTTCTGCACCCTTGGGAGGAATGCTGCCATACTGCTTTTCCCAAGTTCCGTCGATATTACCGACTAATCTGGTGGAATAGTTTCCCAATACTGGTAGTTGAGTCTGGGAAGCGCGAAATTTTGTTTCTCTGACGTGACGAGATGGTTCTTGAATCAAAGGGCCAAACTGTACTGTTCCAGTAAGAGAATCTAGAGTATAGTGGCGATCGTCGGGAGTGGAACTAGCAAAATCTCTGACTTCTGTCCAAGTTTGGGGCGGTGAACCAGGAGGAACGATCGCAATATATTCTTCTCTTCTTCGTTCTAAGACAGGAATATTTTGTAGAGTAAAATACTGTCCAGGCTTGCCATCGCTAATGCCTAAAAGTTCATCTCGAATGATAAAACTTTGTTTGACGGCAACAGACCCCCCAATAGACTGAAGATTAACTCCAACAATTTTTGGGGCTTGTCGATAAATCCCCTGACTCTCTATAGGTTCGGTATAAAGACAGCGCAACCAATAACCTTGATAACCCTCAAAGTTATAAGAAGGAAGATTTTGGGGCAGATAGACTATTACCTCTCCTGTCGGTACAGTATCCATATTTTGTATAGTTTCCTCATTATTAAAACTAAATCCCCCTGTATAGTCATCCTCTTCTTTCATCAAAATCGATATCCATTGTGACCCATCCCAAGCTGACCAAGTTCGAGGCGGATGGTCGGGGTTAATTCCTGTAGGGGTTGCAGGCGCACCTCTAAACATAATTGCCAGGATGTTTCCTGTTAAAGATTTTTCTGGGTTCAAGACCAAATAAAAACAATTGCCTACTTGTGGTTGCTCGTTGAATAAGGATGTTTCTTCTCCTCTCCATTCTCCGTTACTTTCTTTAATCCATTGGTTATTAAATCCATCGCGAAACAAACTTGGTATCTCTTCCAATGTTTCAGCAGTCAAAAAATGAATAATTTCTGGCTGTCCAATTGTTAAATCTTGCTCGGTAGAAAAAATAACTGCTTCTTCTGTTTCGGTTCTTTCTGTCGCTACTTCTGTTCCTTGGGGAATTAAATAGGGATAAGTATCTGGTTGGGTGAGGTAAAAACTAACGTTTGTCTGTGCTGGTGCTGGAGGTTGCAGCTTTATCCCCAACAATTCTAAAAAAGTAATATAGTTGCGACGAGGGACTTGATTAAACCGTATCAACATTTGATCGGTTAACCAAGCAAATAGCTCAATTAAAGTAATACCTGGATCGCTGGGATTAAAGTCTGTCCACTCTGGACAATAGCGGGGAATACGTAAAATACATTCAGCAACTAAGTCTTCAAAAGTGCGATCGTCTAAATTTTCTTTTGGTAACATAATAATTTAGTAAATATTATTTCAATAAATTTCTACTCGTTTGTTACTCGTTCTGATTTAAATAAAAGGGATATACTAAGCTGCGAGGTTCGTAATTACTTTTGAGACAATAATTAATGATGATATTGACTTTTCCCAAAATTGGATCGGGTTCAGTCACTACTTCTTCTAAATCAATGCGAGGTTCCCAAGTTTCTAAAGCTTCTTGCACGTATAATCGTATTAAGAACAGAGTTGTACTATTAAGAGGTGCAAAAGTCAACTCTGACAAGCGACAACCAAAATCAGAACGATATCGCCTTTCTCCCAACTCTGTTCTTAAAATGATGAGAATGGCTTCTTTTACTTTTTGGTCAGTCGCACTTAAAGAAATTCCCCCTTGCAAATCAATTTTCAGTGGAAAACTCCAACCCACACCTAAATAATCTTTGCCAGCGATCATCAGAGAAAATTATAATTATTATTGTTTTAAGTAAAGTAGCAATTTATAAGCGTCGGAACATTGACCAGAAGACGAAAATTATCTTTTTGCGCTGAGTTGCGATCGCTTTAAATTTAAAAAAGTAAACGGCTATTGACTATTAATTTAGAGGGTGAATTCGTGTCGAAGCTGAAAAATTAGTTATGTTGCTGTCTAAAAATATATAGACTTAAGTATAAATAAACAGACTAGTTGTTACTTAACCAGTTGTAAAATATTCTGAGATGCTTTGACGTTGGGTATAGTAACCTCAATGCGACAGCCTTTGTTTGAAGAAGTGGTGAGTTGAAACTGACCATTTACGGTTGCTACTCGCTCTTGCATTCCCTTGATTCCGAATCCCGAACGTTTTTGTTTGGGATTAAACCCTTTGCCATTATCTTCCACGGTTAAGTTTAATTCATCAGCAGTAGTTTTTAACTGAATGCTTACCTGCGTAGCTTCGGCATATTTGAAGATATTTGTTAGAGATTCTTGAACAACACGATAAACGGTCTTAGCTACTGGTTTAGCAACAGAACCACAGCTACAGATATTGGTACAAATTAGCAACCCCGTTCCTTGGCGATAATTATCTACCAAAGCTTCAATTCTGACTTCTAGAGGTTTTTCTTCTCTACTGTCTGCCCTCAAAGTACTAATAGATTTACGTACCTCCTGCATTGCCGTTTTGCCCAATGATTGCGCCTGGGTGAGAAATAAATGTGCCTGGGTTGGTTCTTTGTCCCAAAGTTTAACAGCGGTTTGCATCTGGATATTTAAGCTAGTCAGAGCATGACCTAAAGAATCATGAATATCGCGAGCAATACGATTACGTTCCTCTACTGTAGCTAATTCTTCAATTTTTTGAGAATATTCTTTTAATTGTTCGTTGGCATTAGCCAATTTATGTCTCATTTGGCGTTCTACTAAAATTTTATTAGTTAGCTGTAAGACAAACAAGACTCCTAAACCAAATATTAAAGTTTCTGCCACAATATGCATTCCAAAATTAACTTGTAGTTCGGGATCGTTTGGCAAAGCACTTAAAATATATTTATATTGATCGCTTAAAAACAGGATAAAAACTACACCAGTTACAATCCAACGCCCCCAAGATTTGAACAGAAAACAACTTCGCATCACTACAATTAAATATAGCGTTGGCAAAATATGGAGATAGCCTAATACTGTCCCATAAAAAATCAAGCTTATTTCTAATGCTGTATAGATAACTTTGATTAATTGATTGCCATTGGGTAGAACCAAACCCATCAAACCCAAGATCAATAAAATTGAAATATGCTGCACGGGAATTGTGTGACCTTGGAAAGCTTCTACTATAGCCAGAGAGCCACAGCTGGCAAGCATTACCCACTCGGTAACTAATAAAAAACTAAATGGGTTAGGTAAAAATTTTATGGAAGAGTTCATAGAAATTACATTATCAGGAATGTCTTTTTATTTAACTGCTAAATACCATTTATTCGCCACTATTACAGGCACATTTATCACTTTAGTGTGGCTATTTAATTACTAGGGATGACTAAAGTACTAGGAATATATACTCACCTACCCTACGAAAGTGAGATGTTTTGTTATTACTTTGGTTTTAAACAAATTTGAGACCTTTTTCAGATGTTTGCAGTGTCGCAACTCTATAAGATTATAGCTTTGAGGAATTAAAAAATGGTGACAGACTTTAAGAGAACGATAAGCTTTTGGGAACTAACGGCTAGTAATTTAGCACGAGAATTTACCAAAATAGCCGTTGCCAGAGATGCTTTAGGAGGGACTCCTACGAAGGAACTAAAGCATCTGCGAAACAGTGGTTTAGTAAATCTCTTAATCCCCGAATCTCATGGCGGGTGTGGAGAAACTTGGTTTGAAGCTTTCAAAGTTGTGCGGCAAATTTCTCAAGCAGATGGTTTGCTTGGGCAACTTTTGGGTTATCACTATGTTAATTCTACTATTCCTCAGTTGTTTGGAACGCCAGAACAAAATACTCATTTATGTCTGCATAGCGTTCAACATAGATGGCTTTGGGGAGATGTAGTTAATCCACGCGATCCCAATTTGATTTTTACTCTAGATGGGGAAAACTTTCGTCTCAATGGAGTAAAGAAATTTTGTACGGGGGCAAAAGGTTCAGATGTTGTAGTTGTAAGTGGAGTTCGTTCAGACTTAAATAATATTCTCTTTGCTGTTCTGCCAAGAGGTAGAGAGGGTATCAACATCAATGATGAATGGGACTTTATGAGAGAAAGACAAACTGATAGTGGCAGCGTAGTTTTTGATAATGTTCTAATTCAAAAGGATGAGATATTAGGAGATCCTAATTGCCAAGAACTTCCTACCCCTTTCACAACAATGATCGCTTGTCTATATCAATTGATTTTTGTCAACTTGCACTTAGGCATTGCTTTGGGGGCATTTGAAGCAGCCAAAGAATACACCAAATCAACAACTCGCCCTTGCCTTTTGTCTCCTACTGACACGACTACTCAAGACCCTTATATCATCGAACAATATGGTGACCTTTGGATTAACTTAATTGCTACCGAAAGCCATGTAGATAAGGTAGCATCTTTGTTTCAAATAGCCTGGGATAAAGGGGAAGCGTTAACAGCTAAAGAACGAGGTGAAGTAGCAATAGCGATCGCCAGTGCTAAAGTTATAACTAGGGTGAGTTTAAACGTCACCAGCAAAACCTTTGAAGTGATGGGGATGGGGTCTGGGGCTGGCGCGTCTAAATATCGCTTTGATCGCTATTGGCGAAATGTTCGCACTCATACTCTACACAATCCTGTAGTTTATGAAGTTCATGAAGTGGGTAATTGGGTACTTAATAAACATATACCAAGCTTCACTTTTTATACCTGATGAGCATTTGGTCGTGTCACAAAAAGTCAAGGCAATACTCTCGACTTTTTGTGACAGAACCAAAATATCTGAATAATATAATCGAACAAGACTATAGATTCCCCAAAAAGCCAGCTTAAATATAAGTTATATGCTTGGTGCGCGTACATGCAGCAAAGCGCCTTTGTCTTGCGTGTTTCGCCGAACGGCACTATTTGTGCCATCGTCCTGCTCCGCAGGACTTTGCTTGCCTTGCAAGCTGTGGGTCGCATCCGCTTTTCAATATTTCCACACAGCATGGCGGACATTAAGAGGATATGGGCGTTGGTGAGTGCGTAATGCTTTAAAAACAAACTTGAAGCGGAGAGAATCTCAAATAGTGTAATAGTAAGCGGAGAGAATATTTGAGTAAAAGAATCGATTTGGAGTAACAAAGAGTGTCTTAACAAGCATTACATGCGGAAGTACGCCTTTGTTTGCTAGGGCAGCATTCCTTTGCGCCTGACGGCGACGCAGGGTCTGCCCTCTTGCGCCGACGCGGTGAAACAGTTACGTTGCGGAGGTTCCTAAGGCGCGTTTTGTGTATGAAGATTCATACACAAAAGCCGCCGTCCCGTTGAGTAAACTGTTGAACCCTTTAGGGGGGGTCTTGCCGCTTTTACGATGCAACCGAGCTAAGTAATGTCCAAGACGAGTATTTTCTCCCTCAACTCTGGTCATATAGGTTTTGCTGACTAAATGATCTTCCGACTGAATATATATACATTGGATAAACTTTCCAACCATCCGTAACGTACCAAAAACTGTGCCAACATTTGATAATTTGCCAAATCGGTTCAAAAGATTCATGAGAGCGAGCGCCGATATTCCAGAGTTTATTGTTCTTGTTCCCCACAAAGGTTTGTAGTTCGTCAATTTCAGTAATTTTTGGTATTTCCGAATCTTGTGGTTCATCAGATAGTAATTCTCCCGCCTCTTCAACCCAATTGATGATAGTTGTGTGGTCAATCTCTATTACTCTTGCAATTGCCCTGAATCCCATGCCATTAAGATACATTTTTAAACAGAGTTTTTTGACTTCTACTGGGTATGCTCTAGAAATTGGGTTTTTTAGATATTGGCAGCCACAGTTTTTACACCTGAATGATTGTTTTTCTCGACGAAAACCATTCTTCTTCTTTTGTGATAATTTACATTTAGGGCAGTCCATTGCTTGACCAGCGTTTTTTACATCCCTATTTTAAACTCCATAACATTACGCATTCACCAACGCCAGGATATGAAATAATGCACGCACTTCGGAAAGGTCAGATTGAAAATATAGCGTCATGTGATGTATTAGGGCAAAAAGATTTTATTTACTCTCTCTTTGGAATTGCTGTCTAATACCAAATCCTATTCTCAAAAGCAACTTTAATTAGCAAGTTGCAAACCAATGATAGTTAGTTAAATCTCTAATTTCTTTTTTCATATCATTAAGAATATTGCAACGCTTTGCTAAAATATTTTCAATCTCATCAATAT
>JBBSPC010000167.1:0-9370 GCA_038259125.1 Chroococcales cyanobacterium
CACTCAAAATGACCTCTCATACTTTGCGGCTTTTCTTGCGTCGTCATTTTGAGATTGATGTTTTGACTTTTCAATCCTCCTCAGCTTACTAAAATTTAATTCACACCAGGCGTTTATTACCTATTTTTATAACACCTTATTTTCCCCTATTTAGATGCAAACCGCTGTAAGATAGCCGATAACAATAAAATAAGCCTAGTTGCAGAGATCGCTTTACCTCTAACCTATAAGCAAAGAACCGATCTTGTTTTTCGAGGGAAGATTATAAGCGATCGCTATGAATAAACAGTAGACGTATGACCTTGACATATTCTGCTGCTTCCATCTCTTAAATTACTGAACAATGGGATCTTGAGAGAAAGCCAAACGTATTTGTTCTAGCTGCCTAATCTTTTCGACGGCGGTTTGAATTTCTTGGTAATAATATTTCATTAGCTTTAGATCTGTGGCAGGATCGAGATTCTGTAGTTGTTCTGTACAATATATCTGACGCTTTTGATAGTTTACCTGTTCTAGTGAGGCGATCGCTTCTGCTACTCTTATATCTGCACGAAAAACATCTTCTTGAGTTTTTTCATCTAAATGAAACAATTTTGTCACCATCATCATTTTTTCAGGAAAATTTAAACTACGGTTATGCAGTTCACTTAATAATGGATTAGCATTCTCTAATGATGGACTAGGCAGATCGTCTTCGATGGCAATAATTTGTTGCCATAAAAAGCGATGAGCAGCAATGCTAAACAATAAGTCTTTGCTTTCTAGCTGCTCGATAATCTGTTCTCGATATCGGGAATAATGAATATAAATCCTGAGCAACAAGGTTTCTGCTTGTTCTAATAGTTCACTTTCAGGAGCATTGGCGATCGCAAAATCTGGTTTGGCTGAGTCAGAATTATTTTTCTGCTGCTTAGTAGAATTTCCTTGATATCGAGGACGAGGCGATTTGATTTGTGACTTTAGGGTAGCTAAATTCTGTAAAACTAGTCTGGCATCTCCCTGACTAAGAAGTTCGGCACATTGAGTCAAATAATGGTTGCGTTGATTTGCCTCCTGTAATTTATTAAGCAGCTTAATCATCCCTGCTGCTACTTGTTGAAACTGATCGGCAGCTTTCATGCTTTTATCTGCCATCAGCCGATTAATCAGCCAATCTAACCATAAGGGCGCAGCTTCTAAAGCCTGATAATACAATACTGCACCATCTTCCCTGCTTTTGACAAATTCATCGGCATCCTTGCCACCAGGAAGATTAAGAATACGTAGCTGTACTACTCCGCCATAGACTAAATCCTCGACTTCAGCGATTGCTCTTTCTGTAGCTTTTTTGCCAGCATCATCCGCATCAAAGTTAAGAATTACCTGTTTAGAAGGAGTAAAGCGCAGTAGCTGCTTGAGTTGATTTTGAGTAAATGCCGTACCCAAAGATGCCACCACATTACCAATACCTGCTTCGTGGAGAGCGATCGCATCAAAATAGCCTTCTACTACGACTGCACAGTCAGCCTGGCTGATATTAGTCTTCGCCTGATCTAAGGCAAACAAAGTTTTACTTTTATCAAATAGAGGTGTTTGGGGAGAGTTGAGATATTTTGGCTGATCTTCTTTCTTCAGACTCCGACTACCAAAGCCGATAATTCTGCCTTGGATGTCCATAATGGGAATCATTAGGCGATCGCGAAACACATCGTAATACCCACCACCTGTTTTACGGGGTTTAATTAATCCTGCCTGTTCTACAAAATTAAGGGGATAGCGTTTTTGCTCGACTAAATATCGATAAAGAGTTTCCCAACTCGCAGGGGCATAACCTAATTGAAACTTACTGACAGTAGCCTCTTCTATCTGTCTTTGATTACGCAAATAGTTAAGCGCAAATTCTCCCTGAGACTGATGAAGAGCGTGCTGATAAAAGCTGGACGTGACTGCCAATATTCGATATAGTTCCTCTCTAATACCTAACTGACGCTGGATTTCTTGTCTTTGTTCTGGTTCAACCGTCTTAACTTCTACCTGATAGCGACGTGCTAGATCTAAGACTACTTCTCCAAAAGACTGTTTGCCAATCTCCATCAAAAACTTGTAGGCATTTCCCCCAGAACTACAGCCAAAACAGTAATATAGCTGTTTGTCCTGACTGACGCTAAAGCTAGGTGTCTTTTCGTTATGAAAAGGACATAAACCTAGAAAATCTTTGCCTCGTTTGCGGAGAACAATATGCTCTGAGATGACATCAATAATATCAACTCGCTGCTGTACTTCTTCAATTGTATCTGGATGAAGTCGGGGAACTTTCACTCGTGTTTGGTAAACTTAAATGATTCGTAATCCTTATAATAATCAATTTTGAGTTACCTAAACTGAAATAAACTGTCTCTTATATTCTAATAATTACTATTGGTCACCATGAAAAAAGTTTTAGCTTTGGGGTTGGATGTTGGTAAAAAACGTATGGGAGTGGCTGGTTGTGATGGAACAGGCTTGATTGCCACTGGTCTAACTACTATTTATCGAACTTCTCTGGCTGAAGATATTCAGCAATTAAAAAAAATAATTGAAGAGAGAGAAGTTGAAACATTGGTCGTTGGTCTACCCTATACTTTGGAAGGACATATTGGCTCACAAGCCAAGCAGGTGCAAAAATTTGCTGACAAAATAGGCAATATTCTTCAAATGCCGATTGAATATGTTGATGAGCGTCTAACCTCTGTCGAAGCAGAGGCTCGACTCAAAGCACAAAAGAAATTCTCAACCCGTAACAAGGGTGCAATTGACCGCCACGCAGCAGCAATAATTTTGCAACAGTGGCTTGATATTAGACGGTCTAAAATGATCAAAGATAGAGCATGAGGAACCCAGAAGCAGCAATGTTATTTCCTCCACCCTCATAATTCATCCCTCATTCCTGATTAAATTGGCATAGGATCTGAGATACTAATATCTTTGATGGGTTGTTTCGTCAAACATTGCCAATGACAGGTAAACAGATCGGGCTGTTGGGTTTTAAGGGTTATTAGAGCAGGCGCAGCAGGGAAGGGCCATAGTCGATCGAACACAATCTCCCCATTATACAAACTAAACTGAAGCAAGTAGGTTGATGGTGGTGCGTCTAAATTCTCTAATAGCTTTTCGGCTAAACTATGAAGAGATTTAAGCTGGCGACTTGGTATTGCCACAGGCTGCTCGTAAGAGTTAGGCATTGAGCCTTCACCAATTATCTCTGCGGATAAAAGTTCATCAGCTAAAATTATTGGCAGCCACAGATGACCCAACCAAGAATCTCCTACACTTGTTTTAAAGTCCAAATTTTTCTCTACCCAACGTCTTCTAGCATTAACATCTTTACAGGCGGAGTATATTTGCTTTTGAGCAAAATCGAAATATTCTGGCACTTGAATGGTTAGAGGGCAGTAAATCGTCTCTGGATCTCGACTTTTCTTAATTACCTTAGTGTTCGAGTTTTTAGACCAAAGAGTTGCAGCCGAAACAATCTCCACCACCGTTGATGGTAAAGAATGCTCGGCGATACTACGCTGTAAAGCTTCAACCATTTTTTGTGTTACTGGCGACGCTGAAATTAGCTTTCCTTGTTCACTAACTTCGGCGTTGATAATAATTACAACTTTTTCCATTCCCCTTCCATCTTTATGAGATTTTGCCATAGCTGTCATGAGTCGAACAGTATTTTTTCCGAGATACTTGAATACTTGATGATTAAATTGCTAATATTACGCTTCTCGCTGAGTGAAAAAATAGTTCGTGATATTTGTAGGGCATAGTTGAATTATGAATCTATCTAGTTGGGAGTTGTGAACTAAAGGTAACTGTGACCAAAGCAGTAAACTTTAGGCGATACTAGAATACAAGTAAAAAATACTGGTCGAAAACCTCGACATAATGGTCGTACTTGCTGTTTTTAAGTAATCGTTTACATCTACATCTAGTCTAACTTTTAAGCAGTACTTATCATAGTTGCTTCTTGACTAAATTTTCAAGATTAGAGGCAAATAACTTAATAATGTAAACATAAGGTAACAAAATAACTTGAGGATAACGAATTAGCTACCTTAAACAAGGTAAGTAGAACCAATTAATTTAAGCTACTACTTTGCAAATATTATGCCCAACTCAAATTCAAATCTAGTTTACAAATTACCGATTTACAATTAGGACATGGAACTACTAGAATATCAGGCTAAAGAATTGTTTAAGATGGTAGGTATTCCTATTTTACCTTCTCAGACTATCAAAGATTCTAGAAAAATTAAGCAACTGCAAATTCCTTATCCAGTCGTTTTAAAGTCTCAGGTTAGGTCAGGAGGGAGAGGTAAAGCGGGGGGTGTGCGATTTGCTGCTAATACCATTGATGCGATCGCGGCGGCTAGGATTATCTTTAATTTGTCTATTTTAAATGAATATCCTGAATTTATTTTAGCAGAAGCTCACTATAATGCTGAAAGAGAGTTTTTGCTAGCAATAGTTCTCGATTATGATTTACAATGCCCTGTGCTGCTTGGTTCGGCATTAGGAGGCATGAATGTAGATTCATTGTTGGCTAATTTGCAGCAGGTAGTAGTCGAGTCAGAATTTTCTTTATTCTATGCCCGTCGGCTGGTTGCTAACATGGGACTATCAGGTCAATTAATTTGTTCTGTTAGCGAGATTATTGCCAAAATGTATCGCTTGTTTGTTGAAAAAGATTTAGATTTAATTGAAATCAATCCTTTGGGGGTTAATAGCAAAGGAGATTTGATGGCATTAGATGGAAAAATTACGATTAACGATCATGCTCTGGCTAGACAACCTATAGTCGAAACCTTGAATTTTTCTCAATATCAAATACAGACTAATCAACACAATGTCGTCAAATCTAACCAAGATTTTGCTCAGGCTAGATGGCGTTGGTTAGACTGGCAAAATACCGCAGGTAAAATTGCCATAGTCTGCAACAGTTTTGATTTGGCGTTATTGACGTGGGACTTACTTGAGCAAAATAAGGTTTCTCCTGCCTGTGGTGTTTTAGTTGCCCAGAGCCTGAGCAGCACAGAAAAAACCCCTGAATATCAAGAACAAATAGCAGAAATTCTAGCCGAACTAGAGTCGATGCCTGGCATAAAAGCTATTTTAGTCAATATTTGGGAGACAGAAGCGGTCAGCCGAGAAGTTATTGAGGCAATCGCTAATTATGCTCAGTCAACTGCTAAAGCTTCATCTGCTCATGAACAGCTAGCAGTCGAAAGCGACCAATCAAATAAGCCTATATCTACCAAGCAGACAAAATCTTTAACATCAGTTGAACTCGACATCCAACCTCAGTTTATTTTACGACTATTAAATAAGGACAACCTGAAAGATATAAAAATTACCGAGACTATGTATTTGTCTAGCAATTTAGAAGCAGCAATTGCCCAAGCCATAGCTGTGGTTAAATCTAATTAAAGGTTTTTCGATCAAACTTGTTAAAAGTAAAGAAGAATATACTTCATAGCTGAGTCGATCAGTTTTAATTCTGATTTAAACCGCTTTAATTTTTTTAATTTGTCTTCTTTTGTTCGACCTTCTAACCGATCTCTTGCTTACTCTTCATTAGAAATTTCTGCTATGAACTGGTTTTCACCCAAAAAGGTCATTGTCCAAGGAATTACAGAGTCTCAGGCTGGTGTTTGTGCAGTGCAAATGAAAGCCTATGGCACTGAAATTGTAGCGGGAATCAGTCCTGGTAATGGAGGCAGTGAAGTTGATGATATTCCCGTTTTTGATTTGGTAGAGCAGGTACTAAACCAAGTTAAGCAAATCGATATTAGCCTAATTTTTGTAAATCCCTTTCAAGTACTTGATGCAGCAAAAGAAGCGATCGCCGCAGGAATTAAGAGAATTATTATTTTTACTGCTCATGTTCCTCCTTTAGATACGATCAAGCTTCTAAAATACGCCCAAGCTAACGACGTGCTGGTTTTAGGTCCTGGTAGTCATGGAGTTGTGATTCCTCAGCAAGTTTGCTTAGGTAAGTTACAGCCTCAGTTTTATCGCCCTGGAGAAGTGGGGTTGCTTACCACTAGCCAGCACCTGTCCTATGAGGTAGCAGCAGAATTAAATCAGGCGAATATGGGACAGTCTATGATTGTCAGCCTAGGTAAGGATCGCATTGTTGGCTCTAGTCTGTCTCAGTGGCTATCAATTTTGAATGAAAACTCAAATACTAAAGCGATCGTTTCTATTTGTCAAAGTATTAATAAAGCTGAAGAAATTAGTACCTACTGTAAAAATAATGGCTACGATAAACCAATTATTATTTACGTTGCCGGACTAAAAGCACCTCAAGAAAAGGTGTTTCGCGATGCAGTGACAATTATTAGCAATCATTTATCTAGCTCAATTCCTGCTGCCAATCGCGATCGCCATAAGATCGGCAAGCTCAAAAAAGTTGGTATCAAAATAGCTACAAAACCCAGTGAAATTCCAGCAATTATTCAAGAAGCATTATTTACTACCGCCTAACTAAAGTTTTCTATGTGGATGCAGTTTAAATTAACTGATAACATCAATTAATATTTAAATATTCAGCCCTGTTGTTGTTTATAGAGTGCCTTGAACTGTCGTTGCTGAACTTTATGATCGACAATGGGTTGAGGATAATCGTAACTAGCTCTTTCTAACTCAGGTATTTTACCCGTTACCAAATACTCTGTTTCCATGGAGCTTATTTCGGGCAGCCATTGACGGATGTACTCCCCATCTTGGTCAAATTTAGCTGCTTGAGAAGCAGGATTAAAGATGCGTAGCGGTTTAGGATCCATCCCGCTAGAGGCACTCCACTGCCAACCACCATTGTTAGATGATAAATCACCATCGAATAGCTTCTGCATAAAATATTTTTCGCCCCAACGCCAGTCAATGATTAGATCTTTAGTTAGAAAGCTGGCAACAATCATCCGACAACGGTTGTGCATCCAGCCAGTTTCGTTTAGCTGTCGCATAGCTGCATCGACGATAGGATAACCCGTTTTTCCCTCACACCATGCCTGAAATTTAGTCTCGTCATTCTCCCAAGGAAAGTCTTTAAATTCATCGCGATATGAACCTTTTTCTAATTCAGGAAAGAAAAACATACAGTGCTGATAAAATTCTCGCCAGGCTAGTTCTTTTTGCCAGGTAACTACGCCGTTTTTAGCTTCATCGCTACGACAGTTGGCTAAAATATCTAAAGTTGCTTGCCATACGGTGCGAATGCTTACTGCGCCAAACTTTAAGGCTGCACTGAGGTTAGATGTACCATCCACATAAGGAAAATTGCGCTCTTCATCATAACAGTAGATAGCGCGATCGCAAAATTCTTCTAGCTTTTCTCTAGCTACGGTTTCTCCAGGCTCAAGCATTAGAAGATTTTCCCACAGGTAGCCCAAATCTTGAGCAGTAGGCAAGGGCATTGCACCAGCTTTGTTTGCTGTTTCTAATTCAGCTTTAGTTAAACCCGATAGCTGCTTAATTTCTTTGGTCGTTTTTTGTTTGTCCTCTTGATTCCAGCTACGCCAAAAAGGGGTATAAACTTTATAGGGTTCACCAGAAGATTTAGTTAGCACATCTCCTGGGGCATGAAGTAGCTGATCCCAGAAGTTTTTAGTCTCGATACTCTTTTCTTTAAGCGCATTGGTTACAGTGCGATCGCGCTCTTTGGCATAAGGTTCGACATCTAAGTTCCAAAATACTGCCTTTGCCTTAAGTGCGATCGCTATCTGGGGAATAGCTTGTTGGGGTTTCCCTTGTACAATAATTAATTGACTACCAAGCTGCTGATAATTTTGCTCCAACTCCTGTAAACAGCCAATCATATATGTGACTCTGGCAGGGGCAATATCATCGCGATCAAGAATATTAGAGTCTAGACAAAATAAACCAACTATTTTTGAAGTTTGCTCTGTTGCTGCTGCTAATCCAAGGTTATCAGAAATCCGTAAATCACGACGATGCCAAAAGAGTATTAAATCAGACATGGGTTACTCAATGCTTTTTCGTTGTTTTATCTAACTAATTCTTTCACAAGTTCGTAGTAAAGTAGCCGTGTCGCTTTGAACAAAATTCTAATCAAAGCATCTTTTCCCCTAACCGTTTGGCGCAATTCTTGATAGCGATCGCTTAACTGCTTGCCAATATCGGACTTAATTCGATTTCCGTTTGGGGCAATTGAACATACCGCCCAAGCGTAAAGATGAGAACGTATCAGAGATGAACCGCCAAGCTTTCTAGTTTTCTTACCTCCTGACTCAACGTAAACATAGCTCATGCCCATAAATGCCTGAAACTTTCTTAAAGAGCGATCGCGCTTTTGAATTTTCCCTACGGCGTTTTCTTCTCGTTCGATTAAAGGCTTGCCACTAACTAAGAATTTATCAAACGGATAAAGGTTAAACAGCAGCAATGCTCTAGTGGTTGTACCAAAGCTAAAGCAATTAAACACGCGATTGTAGGAATCAAACTGAGATGAAGCGATCGCAGTATCAAGTTGCTCTAAATGCCTACAATCGCGTGTTCGACCTCGATAATTGTCGAGGCATGATTGCGAGTATAGTCAGTTATAGTAATGCCTAATTCGTGGGCAATTGAAAGCTTATATTTATTATCGTATCTAGTATTGGTGTTATTCTTAGCAAGCCAATAAATTAAGGGTGTAAATTCTCGAACTTTACTAATCTCCATCGAGCTTATTGCTGCTTCTGGGAACTCGTAACTTAATCGCTGTCGTAATTGAGTAACTAGATTGGTTCGTAGCTTTTGTAGCTGCTCTTTAGCCAAAAAAAGCTCTCTCAAGTTAGCTACTAATTCATTTTGGTAATAATTTAGATATCTTTTGCGACCTTCATCGTCAATAAATTGAGGATCGAAATAGGTGGCAGCCAAGCATAGCGCGTCTTCTTCATCTCGTTTATTACCAAAACCATAGTTACCCCTAGCACAATATAAATCGGTGTGAGACACCCAATAAATTTTGATGCTGTAAGTTTTTGCCACTGCTACCCAAAACTGACTATACCAGTGTCCGCTAGGTTCTAAGACTATCCCATCAGGATTAAGCGATCGCAGTTTATCTACACCAGCCTTACTGCATTTGACATGATAGAATTTTTTCTTTCGTTTCAACAAACGATAATGCTGCAAGATAATATCAGGAAACTTTTCTAAGCAGCATAAAACAGCCGAACCACGTCCGACATCTAAACCAATTATTCTCATGTAATACGCCTAGTGTGAATTAGGAAAAAAGGAGGAAAAGACAGAAGATGAAAGTTATCAAGCTGTCCATCTAAATATCTTTCCTCATGAATAGCATAGACTTTGAAAGCCTATTAGTCATAGTTTTTGTCCTTGTAGATGA
>JBBSPC010000168.1:0-9327 GCA_038259125.1 Chroococcales cyanobacterium
AGTCCGTTGCGGGTCTGTGACCCGTTGAAGGAACTGGCGTTTGCGCCTTCGGACGACGCGGGGTCTCGACCCAACGCAGTGTCTCGCAAAATTACAAATGCCGTGAATGCGATCGCATTCTTTGTAGAAAATCCACAAAATAAAATTATCACGTTAGCCCAACGCCGTCTCAAACCTCCAGTTAACTTATGCCATAAAATAAAAGTATAAGCACAAAATACCAAAATAAAGTTGATTAAAAGACGAGGCTATGGCTTTAGAAATTTTGATAATTTTAGTCTTAGATGTTTTTTAACTTGGCTTTTTCCAGTCACTCTTACATCGCTAGTTCGGTAGAGCCAAATTAGCTTATTCATAAATATTCTTTCTTGCTTTTCTTAGAAGTTCAATCAAAACAATCTTCCAATTCACTATGATTGTTATAGCTGTAATTAAATTGATGATTTTAGAAGAGCGATCGCTTTAATATTAAGCGAAATTTAAGAATTGTAGAGAAGTAACTTAAGTCCATCCATGAGAATTTTACTCGTAGACGACGATGAACAGTTAATGGAAGTCTTGGCTAACAAATTAGTCGAACAGCGTTATGCTGTCGATATTGCCAGCAATGGTGAAATGGGCTGGGAGTTTGTGCTGCTGTTTGACTTCGATCTAGTGGTTCTCGACTGGATGTTACCCGATATTGATGGAGTAGAGCTTTGCCAGCAGATTAGAGCTGAAGGCTATAAGATGCCGATTCTGCTCTTGACTGCTCGCGATCGCCATAATGATAAAGTAATGGGGTTGGATTCGGGTGCGGATGATTATGTAGTCAAACCCTTCAATTTTGACGAACTTACCGCCAGAATCCGTGCTTTGTTACGGCGAGAAATCACCGTATCTTCACCAATATTAAAATGGGGAAATTTGACTTTAAATCCCAAAACTCATGAAGTACATTGTCGAGAACAATTATTGCCTCTAACGCCCAAAGAATACGGCATGATCGAACTGTTGATGCGCCATCCCCAACAGGTATTTAGTCCAGGGGCAATTATCAATAACATCTGGGCGGGCGAAGATCCTCCCGGTGAAGAGGCGGTCAGAACCCATATAAAAGGTCTGCGTCAAAAACTCAAGACTGCTGGTTTAGATAAAGATACGATTAAGACTGTATATGGTGTTGGTTATCGTCTCAAGTCCGAAGAAGATCGACAAAGCAATCTGGTTCAAACTGCTAATGATAAGCAAAATAGATCGGCAGTAATTACTCAAACTTGGTCAAAGTTCAAAGATTCAGCATTTGGGCGGTTAGCTGACTTGGAAAACTTTGCTAAAGCATTAGTAGAAGAGCAGGTAAACCCAGAAACACATACTCAAGCCAAAAGTTCTGCTCATAAGCTTGGGGGTTCATTGGGTTGTTTTGGTTTTCCTGAAGGCTCAAAAATTGCCAAGCAGCTTGAGCAATTATTAGATAATGACTCTATTGAAACTGCTGATACAAAACAAGTTACCGAACTAATTTCCGCCCTTTATGCCGAATTACAACATCAGCCTTTTGAAGAAAGAGTTAGAGATGCTTTGGGTAAAAATATTTCATTACTGATAATCGATCGCGACTTCGATGCTGAGTATAGCCAGAAATTATTTGCCGAAGCTGAACAAAAAGAAATAAAAGCCTTTATAGCATCTGATTTTGAGCAAGCAAGAGCAATAACAGAGCGAGAATCTATCGATGTGGTGCTGCATAAAATAACATTTTCCGATGGCGAAGATCTTACATTTCTCGAACAGCTACATCAGCATTTATCCGAGTTGCCCATTGTGGCGATCTCCGAATCACCACAACTACTAGATCGCTTAAATATTGTTCGCCAAGGCGTTAACCTAACGTTGGAGTATCCAGTAGAGCCAACTACTGCTATTAATTGTGTTACAGAATTACTTCAAGCTTCGGGGTCTGCTGCTAAAGTCTTAATTCTCGATGACGATCCACAGGTATTACTCTCATTGAAAATATCTCTTCAGCCTTGGGGTTTTGAACTAACTACCCTTAACAATCCACAGTATTTTTGGGATGTCTTAGAAGATGTCGAACCAGATCTACTAGTACTGGATATAGAAATGCCAGAAATTAATGGTATTGAACTATGTCAAGTTCTTAGAAGCGATCGCCGTTATCAGCAGTTACCAATTTTATTTTTAAGCGTGCATCAAGATGAAAAAACTCAATATCAGGCTTTTGCTACTGGTGCAGATGACTATCTATGTAAACCTGTAACTGGATCGATATTAGCTAACCGTATTCTCAATCGATTACGACGCAGTAAATTTCTGACTACTAACTATAACTATACTGACTAGCTGAGGTGGGTACATTTAAGCCATGTTTTGGGGACAGTAGCCCAATCTATCTACAACCTGATCGCGAAAAATTTCAATTTCTTCGGTTTCTGGCTTTCCATAATCAACAATTACCACCTGATAGCGATTCATAACCTCAGTAGGAGATTCTCCTTGTGCTAAACTTGCCAAAGCATTAATTATCTGGGATGAAGGTTGGATAATAGTACCCATTTCATTCAGAAATGACTGAAGATTTTTTCCCGATTGATAAGGTACTGAATTTTTTAGGTAGATTTGAACCAACCAGCGATCGACTAAATTGATAACTGCCACTGAATCTAGATATGTTTGATATTTATTGCGCAAATGCTTAATAACTCTTAGGGTAAAGCTAGCATTGCTAAAAGAGTAAATATATTCTTTATTGTGTTTCATAGCTCTCAATCAAAATACTTCTAACCAATCAAGGACTCGATTTAACTGTTTTGTATCAAGCAACCCATATTGCCAAAGAATTATGGGCAAAATATTGGGTTCTACAACTTGATTTCTCTGTGCCAACGAAATTGCCTCAGCGGAAATCTCCAATTCCGATCGCAGAAAGTTTATTAGTAGCTCTAGCATTTTGGATACTTTCAATTTATATGGCACTGGAAAGCTGTATTAGTTGAATAAATTTAAAAAAAGAATTTGAGGATCTTGTGAGGAAATACTGATTAAAAGTGAACGGTACTCCGCCCTAAACGGACTCCGCTTTTTATGTAGCTAGGAGTTGGATTGAGTTATATGGTAAAAGTTAAGCAATTGAATGACAAAAATATTACAATCAAGTAGATAAAAACTGTATTTTTTCTCTTCATTCACCGAATCAAATTTTGATACTTGGGTAATTTTAAATAGTGTTTATTGATAAGTGCATTGAACCTAATCCTGTAACCGTCGCGCCAAACACTTTATTAAAAAAGGCGATCGCTTTGTTTGCCCAACCAGAAATTGACTATATTTTGGTAGTCGAAACAAAATTAGTCGGAATTTTGACTAAAGGTGATGTACTAAGAGCAATATCAACAGAAATTGAGATGGAGACTGCTACTGTTGCGAAGGCAATGACTCAGCCTGTAATCGCGAGGTTGCGATCGCAATGCCAGAATATTCAATCAGTTTGGTCATTGCTTCAACAACATTCGATTAAACATCTACCAATTTTGAATAACGAAGCAGAATTGATTGGAGTTGTCGATTATCAGAAGTTAATTCAGTCTTTTCAGCCAACAGAAAAATTGCCAGCCGATATTTCTAGCCATAGTAGTTTTCAACTATCTAACCAGTTTCACTATGTAACTAGGCAGGCGGTTGATGAACGGCAAGCTACACAATGCGACGGCAAACAAGCAGAAATTCTCCAGCAAGAACGAGATTTTTCTAAAGCTGTGATAAATACTGTCGGCGCCTTGGTAGCCATATTAGATCGACAGGGAGTAATAATTGGTTTTAATCGTACCTGCGAGCAGGTCACTGGATATAGCTTTGCAGAAATCAAAGGTAAATCAGTCTGGGATTTTTTGATTCCCCTTGAAGAAAAGGCTACGACGAAAGCTGTATTTGAACGATTGCTAGATGGACAAGTTCCCAGTCAATATGAAAACTATTGGATTGCCAAAGATGGTAGTAAAAATCTTATTGCCTGGTCGAACACTGCTTTGTTTGATGCTCGGGGAAAGATCGAATTTATTATTGCTACGGGCATTGATGTTACCGAACAGCGAAGAGTTTGGAACAAGCTAGAGCTTCAATATCGACAAACTAAGCTCCTCACAGGAATAATTCGCAAAATTCGGATGTCCATTGAGCTAGATACAGTCTTGCAAACTGCTGTTACAGAAGTACAGAATCTTCTGGCTTGCGATCGCGTTTTAATTGTCGAACTAAAATCAAATAATACATGCATATCAATTAGCGAGTCGATTCTGCCCGATTTATCTTCTATGTTGGGTTATGAGATTGCCGATCCTTTACTGATGGGTGAATACATAGTGAGATACCGTCAGGGAAAGGTATTGCGGATTGATAATTTGGATGATGCGCCTATTTCTTTAGATATTAAACAGCTATTAAAACAGTTTCAAATACAGGCTAAACTAGTCGTTCCCATTCTTTCTCATGGCGAACTTAAAGGTCTTTTGATTGCTCATCAATGTCATCATCCTCGACAGTGGCAAGACAATGAAATTCTAATGCTCAATCAGTTAGCCGATCAAATTGGCGTAGCTTTAACTCAGGCTCAATTATTTAATTATTCTGAGGAGCTAGTATCAGAAAGGACTAGAGAGTTAACCTGCGCCAACGAATTATTAAAGGCTGAAATTAACGAACGCAAGCAAATTGAGCAAGATTTAAGAGAAAATCAGCAAAAGATAGCTGGCATTTTGGATAATGCAGATGAGGCAATTATTTCAATTGATGAGAGACAGCAGATTCAAATGTTTAATCAGGGTGCAGAGAAAATTTTTGGCTATCAGGCTTCTGAAATTATGGGGCGACCTTTAGATTGCCTTCTACCTAAAGCATTTCGCCACGTCCATAGCCAGCATATCAAACAATTTGGTAAATCTAGCGAACCGTCTCGTAAAATGGCAGAGCGCAGCAGTAGTGTATATGGTCGTCGTAAAAATGGGGCAGAATTTCCCGCCGAGGCATCTGTGGCCAAAATACAAACTAATTCAGGAATGCTGTTTACAGTTGTGCTCAAAGATGTTACCGAAGGCCAACAGGCAAAACTCAAGCTCCAGTCATCCAAAGCTTTATTGGCAAAAGCAGAACAAATTGCCAAAATTGGTAGTTGGGAATATGACCATGAAACGAACAAACGAAGTTGGTCAGAAGAATTATTTAATATTTTAGGCTTTGATAAAGACTGTCCCATACCGTCTTGTCAAGAAATTTTAGCTCGCGTTCATCCAAAGGATCTTTTACTAGTTAAAAACACCCTTCGTGCCGGACATGGACAGGGAAGATCTTGGGAAATCATTTATCGACTACTAACCCCCGACAGTAAGGTCAAATATTTAGAATGTAGAGGCGAACCAACAGTAGATTCTGAGGGTAAGGTTCTTAGAGTATTTGAGACAATTATGGATGTTAGCGATCGCATCCAAGCCCAAAAATCTCTGCAACGCAGTGAACAACAGTTGAAACTAATTACCGATGCTTTGCCCGTATTAATCGCCTACATTGATAATCAACAACGTTATTGTTACAACAATCGTACCTACGAAACCTGGTATGGAAAATCCCGTTCTAGTCTACAGGGACAACCGATTAAAGAAATAGTCGGAGAAGACAACTATCAAAAAATGCTGCCCTACGTTGAGATGGCACTGGCAGGAAAAACAGCTACTTTCGAGAACCAACGTATTGTCGAAAAAGGCAAGTCTTACTGGATGAGTGCTACCTATATTCCCGATTTTGACTCAAATGGTGAGGTAAAAGGATTTTTCTCAATGGTGGAAGATATCACCGACCGTAAGGCAGTAGAACAGATGAAAAGCGAATTTATTTCCATTGCCAGTCATGAAATGCGAACTCCCTTAACTTCTATTCATGGAGTAGTAAAATTACTCTGCGCTGGTCGTTTAGGAGAACTATCCGAATCAGGAACTAAAATGGCAGATATGGCTTTGAGAAATAGCGATCGCTTAAAATGTCTGGTTAACGATATTCTTGACTTGGAACGAATGGAGTCGGGCAGAGATAGTATTGAAAAACAAAAGTGTGATAGTGCTGAATTGATCCAGCAGGCAATAGATACCACTCGCTCGATGGCAGTCGAACAGGGAGTTGGTCTCGAAAGCAATTCTCAATCTGTGGAATTTTATGGAGATCGCGATCGCTTAGTACAGACCTTAATTAATCTTATTGGCAATGCCATTAAGTTTTCTACTGCTGATAGTAAAGTTTCGATCTCTTCTCGATTGGAAAATAATAACGTTCTCTTTGCTGTTAAAGATCGGGGCAGAGGCATTCCAACAGACAAGCTAGAAACTATCTTTGAACGCTTTCAACAGGTAGACGCTTCCGATTCTCGAAAAAAAGGAGGCACGGGTTTGGGTTTGGCTATTTGTCGTCATATTGTCGAGCAGCATAGGGGAAAAATTTGGGTAGAAAGCGTTTACGGTGAGGGCAGCACCTTTTTCTTTTCTTTACCAAAACAATCAAACTCTTGACTTTAAGCTTCTTTCTTCTGACTTCAAAATTGCTGTAATATAGGGTTTGGAAAAAATCTCACAAAACATTCATATTTAACAGATAGGATTTCTATGATCTCTTGAGTTTTAATGGCATGAACGCAAAACGTATTTTGTTTATCGATGATGAGGATGATATTAAAGTCCTAGCCAGTTTTTGTCTAGAGTCTGAAGCGGGTTGGGAAATGATGAGTGCTTCGAGTGGAACAGAAGGTCTGAAAATCGCCGAAACCGAACAGCCAGATGCCATTTTATTAGATGCCATGATGCCTGAAGTAGATGGAATACAAACGCTAGAGAAGTTACTCCATAATCCTAAAACCAAGCACATCCCAACAATATTTATTACCGCTAAAGCTCAAGCAAGCGATCGCCGTCGTTTTTATAGTGCAGGGGCAAAAGGAGTAATCAATAAACCCTTCGATTCTCTGACCCTAGCTAGCCAGATCTCTGGATTTCTCGGCTGGTAACTAACCAGCAAATACCGATCGTAAACCACTACAATCCGATCGACACAATTTTACTCTCGCCACGTTTTTAAGGTTAAGACTATCTCTTGAATAACTGTTGTGATCTCCGCAATCGAACCAGGTATGTAAAAAGAAGCTTCGCAGTTTTGTCCTGATGTCTCCAAGCGATCGCCTATTCTTGACCTAATATTTAGAATTTAGATAATCTCAATTTAACACTGCATTGAGATATTGCTGTATACTCAGCAATCCGTTCACTTAGTTTTGACCGTTGGCGGGATTCCCAAGGGGCTGTGGGCGAAACCTGCGTCTGCATAAAGAAACTGTTATTTTAACTACGAATAATTAATGTTTTTGAGGTTTTGTATAGAATCCTCACAGATTCTTCAGATTTAAAAACTATTATTTAAATCAGATTGAAACAAGGAAAAATTATGCCACCGATTACTAGCTCAAACTTGACCAACGGTCAGAGCAGGCTCCGTTCGTTTAGGGCGGAGTAATCTCTGACTCAACTTAATATTTTTGGTCTAAAAAACTTGGTTTAAATAATTATGAACGCTTTAACTATCTGCCCCTGTTGTTCCACTCCCTTGTTACACCACTTGGGAAATCATCGAGAATATTGGTTTTGCCGTCACTGCTGGCAAGAAATGCCAGATCTAGGACTTGCCAAACATGAGGGGCAAGTGAAATTTTCTAAGATTATCAACCTATCAACTAGTCTTCCTCGTTACCAACCACGACTTCTACCAACTTAGTAAGAAAATTTGTTTTCAAACACCTGGGAAGAGATTGGATAATGTCTAAAACAATACTTTTCTAGTTATGGCTGATATTTCCCAATTAATTGCTCGAATGCAGCAGCCTGATTTTTATTTTCATCATGTGGAACAAAACATTGAACTGGTTCAAACTCATGCTTCCTATATCTTTTTGACAGGTGAATATACCTATAAGCTAAAAAAAAATGTTGACTATGGTTTTCTAGATTATTCGACTCTAGCTAAAAGGAAGTTTTTTTTAAATGAAGAGCTTAGACTCAACCAAAAAATAGCTCCCGAACTATATTTAGAAGTTATGCCGATCGGTAGTAACGAGCATAGATTCGTTCTTGGCAGCTCAGATCATATTGTAGAATACGCATTGAAAATGCGTCAGTTTCCTCAAGAAAACTTGTTCAGTAATTTGTTAAAAGCCAGTAAGCTCAATGGCGATCGCTTTACTGAGTTAGGAAAAATCGTCGCTAAATTTCATTTCTCTGCTGAGAGTAATCATTACATCAATAGTTTTGGCACTGTAGCTAAGATTAGTGCTGCTTTTACAGAAAACTATCAGCAATCTCAGAAATATGTCGGCATAGTCCAAACACAGAAACAGTTTGAAGCAACAAAAGCCTATACTGATGCTTTTTTTGCCGAAAAACAAGATTTATTTCAGGCTAGAGTCGATGGAGGCAAAATAAAAGAATGCCACGGCGACTTGCATCTCAAAAATATTTGTCTATGGAAAGACAAGATTCAACTATTTGATCGCCTTGAATTTAACGAATCTTTCCGCTTCGTCGACACGATGTATGATGTGGCGTTTACCATCATCGACTTAGAAGCGCGTAAAAAACCCGAGTTCGCCAACGCTTTTCTAAATAGTTATCTTGAATATACAGGAGACTGGGAGGGATTACTTATATTGCCTCTATATTTAAGTAGACAGGCTTATGTTAGAGCTAAGGTAAATTCTTTTTTGCTAGACGATCCTCAAGTTGCTGAAACAGATCGACAAGAGGCTAGAAAAGCTGCTAGTGATTATTATCGACAGGCTTACCAATATACCCAAAGTATATCAGGCAGTATAATTTTGATGTCTGGCTTATCAGGGTCAGGTAAAAGTACAGTGGCTCAAAGTATTGCTAGAAAGAAAGGTGCAATTCGGATTCGCTCCGATGCTGTTCGCAAACATTTAGCAGGTATATCTCTAGATGAGTCTGGGACAGATAATATTTACTCTCAAGAGATGACTCAAAAAACTTACGATCGCCTTGAGGAATTGGAAATTATTCTAGCTCAGGAAGGATATACGGTAATTCTTGATGCCAAATACGATCGCCTTAGTCTGCGTCAGTCTGTGATTACCCAAGCCGAAAAATATAATACGCCTAGTGTGAATTAGGAAAAAAGGAGGAAAAGACAGAAGATGAAAGTTATCAAGCTGTCCATCTAAATATCTTTCCTCATGAATAGCATAGACTTTGAAAGCCTATTAGTCATAGTTTTTGTCCTTGTAGATGA
>JBBSPC010000169.1:0-9315 GCA_038259125.1 Chroococcales cyanobacterium
AGATTTAAATAAAATAGAGCGTTGGTGGTCTGTTCTCAAAACCTGGATGAAGCAGACAATCAAAGAATTTCAGACTGTCAGAGAATGTGTTGATGCAGCTTTTGAAAAATGTCCTAACGTATATGCGTAACGCTATATATCGAAATGCAGGATTTTCCAACATGGCTCAAGCACAGCGCAAATGCCAATTTGATTTAGACCATGTTTTGTCTCTCTTTAGAATGAAATAACCCTGTATCACTATAGCCTGCTGCAAATTGTGGATATGCTGGAGGTTGCTTGTCACTAGTACCTTTTTATCCCCAATAAGAATAAGCACGCACGTATTCTTGGCGGTTAATCGCGTTGTAATAAGACTTGAGAACCTGTATTGGAGTACTGCGATCGTCAAGGTATGGCTGCTGATTGCTTTGTGCTATGTGTTGCTCTTTAGAAAGAAGATTTTTTGCTTGTGGTGCTTGACTTACTGTATGTGTGGAGATAGCAATTCCTTGATCGCTAGTCGCCGCCTTATGATTGCACCCAATTAAAGCTACTGTTAGAACTAAATACGTCCATAACGCTACTACGCTGCTAAATCTCAATCGTTTTGCTGTCATAGTCAGCACATATTAATTGTAATATTTATGATGGTTATAGTTAACAAACCAAGAGTATTTAACTAGAAACTTTTAAACAACTCGTTCAGGATAATTAGTAAATATGCCATCTACTTTTAATTCCTGCATACGACTAATATCAGTAGGCTCATTAACGGTGTAAACCCAAGCTAATAAGTTTTGCTGATGTATAGAGTTTACTAAGTCTGGAGTCACAAAATCCAAACCAGCAATAACTATATCAGCCTGTAACTTTTGAGCGATTTTTAGATATTCCCAAGGCAAACCATAAATTAACATCCCAGTTTTCAGAGCAGGATCAAGCGTTTTTACTCTAATTAATTCATAATGATTGAAAGAGGAAACTATAAAATCTGCTTCAGTCCATCCTTGGTTAATGTATTCTCTGATTAAGTTGCTAACCAGCCTGGCGGTATTACTTCCTTTTAATTCAATATTGATAATAGCTTGTTGATTTACGGTGTCAAAAACTTCTTGTAGGGTAGGAATTTTTTCCCCTTTGCCAGCATCGAGCGATCGCAATTGCTCAAAGCTATATTCTTCTAAGTAACCAGTGCCATTGGTTGTTCTTGATAAAGTGCGATCGTGAATTACAATTAAATTATCCTCAACGTTATATACATCAATTTCTACAGCATCAACTCCTAACGCCAAAGCTTTTCTAATAGACAGCAGCGTATTTTCTGGCTCATGTCCCATTGCTCCTCGATGTCCAATACACAACATGATTAATAATTAATGATGGATAATAAATAGTTAGCATCTGCTTTAAAAACTAGCTACATGATGTCTAACCTAAAGCTAAAAGTGAGGGCGACCCCCTAAAGGGTGAAACAGTTTGCTCAACGGGGGGGACCCCCGCAACGCAACTGTTTCACCGCGTCGGCGTAAGACGCAAGAGTAAGGCGTTTAGTTTGCCGCAACTACGCGCCCGAACCCGAAGAGCTAAAAGCTAAAAACCAGTAAATATCAACGAAGCTATTTTACAAAGACATTATAAATGAGCATTTTAACTCTACAAAACATCAAAAAAGATTTCGGTATTAAAGAAATACTGCGGGATGCTAGCTTTAGCATTGAACCAAATGACAAAGTAGGGTTAATTGGGGTAAATGGCTCTGGCAAGTCTACTCTACTAAAAATGATCGCGGGACTTGAGCCAACTGATGGTGGTCAACGTTTAGTAAAAAGTGGTGCCAGAATTATTTACTTACCCCAACAGCCAGAAGTAGACGAAAACCTGAGCGTGATCGACCAGATTTTTGCTGATAGCAATGAACAAATGAGTTTGGTACGAGAGTACGAAGATTTGTCCCATAAGATTGCTCAGGCACAGGGGAATGACTTAGATGCTCTAATGGCTCGTTTGGCTACGGTAAATGAGAAAATGGAGTCTCTCGAAGCTTGGGAGCTAGAAACCAAAGCAAAAATTATTCTCAGCAAATTAGGCATCGAAGACTTGGATGCTAGGGTAGGAGATCTTTCTGGAGGATATCGTAAGCGCATTGCTTTAGCTACAGCCTTACTCAACGAACCAGATCTGCTGATGATGGATGAGCCGACAAACCATCTTGATGCAGAGTCAGTAGAGTGGTTGCAAGAATACTTGAGTCGTTTTGGTGGTGCTATTTTATTAATTACTCACGATCGCTATTTCTTGGATAATGTTACTACTCGTATCATAGAAATCGACCGTGCTGATTTATTTACCTACGCGGGTAATTATTCTTATTACCTAGAAAAGAAAGCTTTACAGGAAGATTCTGCTGCCAGCAGTGAACGCAAACATCAAGGAGTATTACGGCGGGAATTAGAATGGCTTAAAAAAGGTCCCAAAGCTCGCAGCACCAAGCAAAAAGCCCGCATTGATCGCATTGGCGATATGCAGGATAAGGAGTTTAAACAAGCTCAGGGAAAGGTAGATATTGATACTCCAGGTAGGCGTATTGGCAAGAAAGTTATTGAACTAGAAAATATTACCAAAGGTTATGACGGGCGCACCCTAATAAAAGATTTTACCTACGAATTTACCCCGCGTGATCGCATTGGCATCATCGGCGGTAATGGTACAGGTAAAACCACCCTGATGAATATTATTACAGGGCGTATTGAACCCGATCGAGGCAAGGTAGACATTGGCAAGACAATTCATATCGGTTATTTCGATCAGCATTCAGACAAGATCTTAGATGCCCTTAACCAAGAACAAAGAGTAATTGAATATATTAAAGATGTAGCCGAAGTTGTTACCACCGCAAGCGGGGATCAAATCAGCGCGTCTATGATGTTAGAGAAGTTTTTATTTCCTCCTGCTCAACAGTATGCCCCCATACACAAACTTTCTGGAGGCGAAAAGCGTCGTCTGTTTTTGTTGCAGGTATTGATGGAAGCTCCCAACGTCTTAATTTTGGATGAACCGACAAACGACTTGGACGTGCAGACTCTCGCTATCTTGGAAGACTATTTAGAAAACTTCAATGGTTGTGTAATCGTAGTTTCTCACGATCGCTACTTTTTAGATCGTACTGTAGAATTTATTTTTGCGATCGAGACTGGGGGAGAAGTGCGTAACTATCCTGGTAATTATTCTGTGTATTTAGAGCATAAAAAGAAAGCAGAAAAACAAGCAAAACAAGCAAAGAATCAGGAAAAACCCCAGGTAAATAAAACTCAAGATATCAGCAACAATACATCCAGCGATAAAAAAACCAAATCTCTGTCTAATTATGAAAAAAGAGAATACGAAAAGCTAGAGGCTAAAATTGTTCAGTTGGAAACAGATAAGGAAAAACTAGAAAAAGATTTAGCCCTTAACTGTAGTGATTTTAATTTAGTGCAAGAACTATCAAAAAAACTGGCAACCTTAAACAAAGAAATCGATACTAATACCGAACGTTGGCTGGAATTAGCCGAAAGAGCAGTATAAATAATGTTAGTGTCGGCTCACTTAATAACTGACGTTACGCATTTAATCTAACTGTTGTGACGGGGTGACGGGGTGACGAGGAGCAACTACGCGGGAGACGGGGAGACGGGGAGACGGGGAGACGGGGAGAAGATTTGCTGGTAAACCGAAGGTTCTCCAAGTCCCCAAGTCCCCAAGTCCCCAAGTCTTACAGATCGATGAGTACATAACATCAGTCAATAAGTATCAGGGAAAGCGAAAGTTTGGTAAGTTAATTATTGGCAAGACAACAGGGTATGCAGCTAGATGGCTATACCGATTATTAAAAAAGCAGTGTGTTAAAAATGAACAGTGAAGACAATTCCCGCAATAAGCCTCACAGTGCCTCTAACTTAGAAGAAATTCGTGCTACCAGAATAGAAAAGGTAGACCAACTCAAGGAGTTAGGACTCAATCCCTACGCTTATAAATGGGAATCAAGTCATCATGCTGCCCAGTTACAGTCAAAGTATGTAGATCTTGCCAATGGAGAGGAAGTAGAAGATCGAGTTGCGATCGCTGGTAGAATTATTGCTCGTCGTATATTTGGTAAACTGGCATTTTTTGAACTACAAGATGAAACAGGAATAATTCAGCTTTATCTCGAAAAGAAAAGAATTAACAATACAATGTCAGAAGACTTGGTGGGAGCATTTAATCATCTAAAAAAGCTGTCTGATACGGGAGATATTCTAGGGGTCAAAGGCACTATCAAAAGAACGGAGAAGGGAGAACTTTCTGTATATGTCAGCGAGTTTCAAATCCTGACTAAATCTTTGTTACCCCTTCCCGATAAATGGCATGGCTTAACGGATACAGAGAAGCGTTATCGTCAGCGTTATGTAGATCTGATTGTTAATCCTCAGGTAAGACAAACTTTCCGCATTCGGGCAAAAATAACTGCTGCAATTCGTCGTTATTTAGAAACTAGAGAATTTTTAGAAATTGAAACTCCAGTTTTACAAAGCGAAGCAGGTGGTGCAGAAGCTCGCCCTTTTATCACTTATCACAATACTTTGGAGATGAACTTATATCTCCGCATCGCTACAGAATTGCACCTCAAAAGGCTAGTTGTAGGCGGCTTTGAGCGCGTATTTGAAATGGGCAGAATCTTTCGTAATGAAGGTGTGTCTACCCGTCATAATCCTGAATTTACCTCGATTGAGGTATATCAAGCTTATGCTGACTATTATGACATGATGGCGTTAACGGAAAATATGATTAGTGATGTGGCGCAAGAAGTTCTCGACACAACTAAAGTTACCTATCAAGGTCAAGATATAGACTTAACTCCTCCTTGGCGCAGAGTAACCATGCACGAGGTTGTTAAAGATGCTACTGAGGTAGATTTTGCTCAGTTTACTGACTTTGACTCAGCTAAAACCGCAGCCAAAGACGCAGGAATTGAAGTACCCGCAGGCTGTCAAACTATCGGCAAGTTGCTCAACGAAGCCTTTGAACAAAAAGTAGAAACCACTTTGATTCAGCCTACTTTTGTCATCGATTATCCTCTAGAAATATCTCCTCTAGCCAAACCTCACCGCGATAAACCAGGTCTGGTAGAAAGGTTTGAACTGTTTATGGTAGGCAGAGAAACCGCTAATAGCTTCTCGGAGTTAACCGATCCTTTGGATCAAAGAGCGAGATTAGAAGCTCAAGCAGCAAAGAAAGCAGCAGGGGATTTAGAAGCAAATGATATCGATGAGGACTTTTTGGCAGCACTAGAATATGGGATGCCTCCTACTGCTGGTTTAGGCATTGGTATAGATCGCTTAGTGATGCTGCTTACCGATTCTCCCAGTATTCGAGATGTGATTGCCTTTCCTCTGCTGAAAAATCAAAGTACGGCAGTTAAAGACTTTGATTATGATACAGATAAGCAAACTCTCCGCATTACCTTTGGTAATGGAAGCGTTTATAAGTATTCTGATGTTCCTGAGTCAATTTATAAGGAGCTAAAAGAAACTAGCTCTGTTGGTCAATACTTTAATTCTCAAATTCGAGATAAGTTTGGCTTTGATCGCGAGGTTTAATTGTAGTCAAGTCAAATTTTATCTAGCTGAGATAACTAAAAAAACTAAGCCTGAATATTTAGATGCAGAATATAAGAACCCAACTGAACTTTTGCTGACCATATTTCGTATTCAATGCGTAAATTTTTAGGAAAAGGGTCACTATTTAGTTTTAAGTAACGTGTAAAATTGCGAAAACGTAAGGATTGACTTGGTTGCTCAGAATCAGTATTCAAACAGTATCGACTCACTCCATACACTCCTCTTTCCCAAAAGTGTCGATAGCTCAACTTTCCTCTACTCTGCATTGTCATCACTACTCGATAAGGAGATATTTCTAGCCAAAACAATCCTTGATCAGATTTACTTTGATGATTAACAAAGGGCGAAGTAGAATGAGGCAGTTTTTGCTGGTCTAATAATAAATGAAATCTTTCTTGATCTTTTTGATATAACGATGCAGTTGCTTCAATTACATTCCAGATTGGTAAATCTGTTGAAATTAGGGAAAGAGAAACAGTTTGGTAGCGATTAACTTGCATGAGGAGAATATCTAGTAGCTAAAGCTCACTTTCTTTCTAGGATATACCTAACCTTAAGCAAATCGGTAGACTCAAAACCAGTTTGCTTAGAAAACTTGCTAATTGTAAGAGTATTCGTTATTATGGCTAATGGTTACTAAAGCAATCCTCAGTAGCTCAGTGGCAGAGCGGTCGACTGTTAATCGATTGGTCGTAGGTTCAAATCCTACCTGGGGAGTATACATAATACAATCGTACATTTGTCGATTGACTAATTATTTGTCACCGTTGTCAAATTAGTGTCGTCTTGACAAGATAATTGTCACTTAACAATTTGTGTTTGACATTTATTTGTTCGTTGCCTACGACAAGCTCGATTCTTTCGATTTTCATTCATTCTTAGATTAATGAAAAGCCCCTCTTGCTCGAAGATGATTCAGTAACCACTACAATAGTAAACCCGCGCTCTTTTTGCTAGGAGTGACCTTATTCCTATCCGAAGACAGCAGCATCAGGGTGAACAGCTACCAGGGTCAGAAAGCAAGATTGTAACAATCAAACTAACCCATTTTCCAAAGTACAGAGGTTAAAACATGAACTTGGACACTATAATTAGTCCAGTTTGAAAACCAGAGTTTTGTTCAAAAATAAAATAGGCTGAATGAAAGAATAAAAATAAGATTGGGTTGATGTTAAAAGTAGACTACGTTCGTTGGAGTCAAAGCAAAGAGCTATTAAGAACAGAGGCATTATCTGCCGAACATCCTCGAACAAGAGAAAGACTGATGGCGTTGTATGAAATTAGTGAAGGAAAAAGTGCAACCAAAGTCGGAAAACAAATCAGCAGAAACCCCCAAACAGTAGTAATGGAATGGGTGCATCGCTATAATAAAGAAGGTCTAAAAGCTGTAAAGTAAAGTATCAAAGATCGGGAGTCAGAAACCCTTTTTTTCCGAAACGGTGCGAAAAGATCTAGGCAGCCAAATCAAAAAAGCTCTTCAAATGTCGGCATTAGCACCACAAGAAAGAGAGACTAAAACCCAAGCGTTTCCACGTTGGACATTAAAAAGATTTGTTGACTGGATTAAACAGAAATGGAAGATCGATTGTTGTCGAGAGACAGTTAGAAAAACTATTAAGCACATGAGTTTTTCCTGGAAAAAAGCCATGTGCTTAATAAAGGCAATACCGCCAAAAGAGCTGAGTTTGTCAACCAAATTACTGGATTATTAGAGGATGCACTTTATCAAAGGCGATTAATAATCTATATTGATGAAGCTCATATCCATTTAGATACGGATGAAGGTTACGGTTGGTCGATTCGAGGAGAAAGGTTTTGGGTCAGTTCTAGTTCTGCACCGAAGAAAGAAAGTCTCTTTTTACGGTGTTTACGTCTATAACCAGGCACAAACCAGAATTTTTCCCTATGACAAAGCAGAGAAAATTAATACCGTTGATGTTCTCAAAAAGTTGCGGCTCGAATTTCCTGAGCAACAAATAACTGTCGTTTGGGATGGCGCACCATATCACCGTGCTAAATTAGTCCAAGAAGCGGCATCAGCGATGGACATCGGTCTTCTACCATTACCTGGCTATAGCCCAGATTTTATGCCTGTCGAACACTTGTGGCAATGGCTAAGAGAAGATCTTACCTATCATATTTGCTATGACTCCCAACAGGAATTGATTGATGCCGTCAGTGTTTTCCAGAATCATATTAATGCTAATCCCATTGCTATGGCGCGATCGCTTGTGGGTCAAAAAACATCTTGAACCTGATAAAGAAAAACTACGGTTTTCAAAGTAGATGCGGTTTAATTTTGCCGAACGTAGGGAGTAAACAGTTTCTCAAAGGGAGAAGAAGTTATAAAGCTACTCATACTATGTGCAGGAGTAAAAATGATTTTGTAACCTTTGATATCTGGATTATTTGTAAATATAAAAAAGGGAAAAGAGGGCAAAATGGAATTGAATACTATCTTTATGTCACTTATAAAGTCAACACAAGCTTGAATCATATACATCAATGTTATCGTCAACGCTTTGGCATTGAGACTAGCTATAGACTGAAAAATTTATGTCGGATTAGAACTACTACGAAAAAGCCAACTTTGAGGTTATTATTTGTAGGCATTTCATTTTTATTAGTTAACATTTGGGTTAACTAACTCTGGCGAAAAATAAGTAAGCCCAGAAGAGGAGGAAGATTAATTTATCGAACAATTTTTCCTCTAAAACAAATGCTTTCTTTCTTAAATCAAGCTGTTGAGAGAATTTTTCAAGTCGTAAAAACTATTTATATTCCTCTAGAATAAATTATTGAAAAATCTTAGCTTATAACATAATTATAACTTGTTGTTTACTGACCAATACTCTGATTTTTAGCGATCGCTTGACTGATTGAAAATAATTTTTCGATCTACTGACTTTACAACAATACCCCTAGTGGAGAATTAGCTACATTTGAAACGATAGAGTTGAGTGTAAGAGAACATTTATTAGGAAAAGTAGCTCCCAAAATAGGTGAATTTTTTTCACACAGCAGGGGGAAATAAAGCAGGAAGGGAGCGAAAAATAAAAACCTGTATTGGTAAAATAACTATTTCCAGTAAACAAGCAACGAGATTGAAGTTAAAAAAGGGAAATCGCTTAAGCCCTCAGATAGAGAAATGCTGCTTGTTGCTTGTAGGGAATGAATCGTTCATAAATGCTGAACGGGATCTAGAAATCTTAACAGGGATAGAAGTTTCCCACAGTACACAACATAGGCTAGTTAATAGCTACCAGTTACCAGAAGCCAAAATTACCAAAAGAGCAAGATCTCTGAGCGTGGATGGTGGAACAGTAAGATTAAGAACACCATTGGGTCAAAAAAGCGAGTGGAAAGATTATAAAGCAGTTAAAGTCCACAACCGAATCGGAAGAGCATTTTTTCAAGACAACAAAGGTTTACTTAGCTGGATAAACCAACAACCTTTAAGCAAAACGGTAAATTGTTTGGGAGATGGGCATGATGGAATCTGGAATATAGTTGAGCAGATTGGGACGAAAGAACAAAGAAGAGAAATTTTGGATTGGTATAGCAATACAAAGTTATCTTAGGACAAAATCAGCTAAAATCAAGGCGATCGCTAAAATAAAAAGATTATGCCGACTCCCTACAGCTACGATCTAAGAAAAAAAGCCGTAGATGCCTATCACAGAGGTGAAAAGAAGAT
>JBBSPC010000170.1:0-9302 GCA_038259125.1 Chroococcales cyanobacterium
GATTAGTCGAGTCAGACAACGAATTGAAGGTGTTTTTAATGAAATCCAGAATACTGGTCGTAATCCAGAACGATTACTCAACAAGACTGTTGGTGGCTTGGCTACTCATATGGCACTCAAAATGACCTCTCATACTTTGCGACTTTTCTTGCGTCGTCATTTTGAGATTGATGTTTTGACTTTTCAATCCTCCTCAGCTTACTAAAATTTAATTCACACCAGGCGTAGACTTAAAAAAGTTATCAACTACTAGCTGTGGGATGGGCGATTTAGCATCAGGGATAAATCTCGCAGCAGAAGAAGCAAGTGACAAATTCTCCGTTATCTTGCGAGTAAAATATCTTTTCTCCTCCATTGATAATTGAGTTTCAATTGTACTGAGTATAGGTGGTTGGTTTTCATCCTTTAGTTTTCCTGGTACTTCATGCACTATAAGTTTTTCAACCCGCAATCTACCAAAATCTATTCCCATATGTTTAATGTGGTTATTTTACCATTTATTAGTACAAAAGTATTTAACGAGAGAACATTACAACAAAGTTAAATGTCCTCTCCATTTGGAGGCTGGCTTAACTCCTACCCGAATATAACTAACTAGAGTTCGATATTGCTCTCTCTGCTTCTCAAAAACTCTTATTTTTAGTCACTTTTACAATTTTGATGATTAATAACTGAAAACCAGGGAAAAATTAATTTTTTCTCAAGCTATGCTTCAAAGCTTGGATAATCACATTGCACTTTCCATTGTTATACTGCATCTGCACGAGCATTGGGTAGTCGAATTCCGCGATCGCTTTGTCGATGCGTCAGGGTTTAATGGCTGAAGAAACATTGGGCAATCAAAGTCTAGAAATTCCGACTTTACGACGCAAAAACCTGGATAAGTTTGCTATAACTCAAGCTCATCATTATCAACGGGGAGATGTAATTAAGTTTCAAACAGACTCGGCTCGATTTAGTAAAAACTCATACTATCGCGTCACCTCTGTCGATCCCCAAACCCAGACTGCTACATTAATTGATACAGTAGGACTTACTGAAACTCTTTCTCTCGATCAGTATAAACAAAGAGAAATATACCAACTACAACAGTTAGAAATTCGTCCTGGCGAGCGGATGCGTTTTACGAAAAATATCTGTAACTCTGACCATAAGCAACTTAACGGACAGCGTTTTACAGTTAGGGGCATAACAGATGATGGTCAAATAGAAATAATCAGCAAAGGTAAAATTCAGAAGATTTCAGTAGCTCGACTACTTCATAGCGATTACAGTTATGTAGATACAGTGCATAAAAGTCGGGGACAGACAGCCGACTATTGTATTTACTCAGCAGCCAGTGCTAAAAGCAAAACGATTGGTAGAGAAAGTTTTTACTTAGCAGCTAGTCGAGCCAAACAGGAATTTGTGGTCTACACGAAAAATGCTGTTGATTTAGGGGTAACTATTCAACTAAGCCGAAAAAACGAAAATGCCCATGAGCTAGTACAGTCTGCTGATTCGGCCAAGCCGAGTATTGAGGTTAATAAACAGTCTTTGACTCCACCTCAACAGACAATCAAAACCGAACCTGAACCTTTTCACCAGTTAAATCACTTAAACGATACGGAATTAGTCAATTCACTTACTCGTCTATCACAATGGCAAAAAGACAGTCCAAATAAACCTGATGAACATTACGGTCAAAGTTTACATCAACAAATTGAGCAGTTTAAAAAAGAAAAAGCCCAACAATTGAAGCGACTGAAATTACAAAAGCTAAAACTAGAAAAATTAGGCAACCCGCGCTCAATATTTAATCCTTTTGGAGTTAGTGCCGATGTAATTGAAGACAAGCAAATAGACATAAAAAGAACCCGTTCGGAAATTTATAATATTGAAAGTCAATTTAAATATGTCTTGTCTGACTTCCAACGATGGCAGAAACAAGCCAGAGCTTATTTAGCTTGGGATAAATCTGAGTCAACTAAACAGATGAGGCAATTAGAGAAATCTCTCTTTGAACCACAGATTCAGGAGCGTGTAGAGCGATTAAAAGATGTGTATGCGCTCTTTGCTGCGGCTAGCTATATTGTGAATCAGCAAGGAACTGAATCATTCAAGGGACGTTACTATCGAGGCAAATCTTATCGTATCGAGCAGCAAGGCAAGATGATAAGTATTTCTCATAAAAACCGTAACGAGCTGCTCATGCAGGCAACGGATTGTAGAAAGACGGGAGGGATTATTAAAGCCAGTCAGTTTAATTTGACGAATGAGGATAAGAAGATAATTTGTGACTCGGCTCGTCATTTAAAACAGCAGATTGAGCGATTACACAAGAGTCGCCAAATTGATAGAGGCGGTTTGAGTTATTAACTTACGTGGAATAAATGAGCGATCTGTATGACCAGAAAACCAGAAAGAAAGTTTTACTGTTATCTGGTTTTTTGATAGGAGAAATGAGGTTGATATTTTGTAATATTTTTGAAGATGTAATTAATTCAAACCAAATCGCCTAGTATCTGACTTACTTCCTCCTGATGATTGCTACGGTTGTCATCATAGGTCATTACAGTATTGATATTCTTATGACGAGAGAGCTTCTGTACTTTCCGAATATTACCGTCGGTGGCATCCAAAGCTGCGGTAATGGCACTGTGACGAATTCTGTGGGGTGACATTTTCTTGGAAATGCCTGCCTTGATGCAGAGTCGTTCGACGATGGTATAGATCCCATTTCCGCTTAAGCGCCCTCCATAATTCGCATTATCTACAGCCACAAATAAAGGAGCATCAAGCCTTGTTTCTCCTCTTGCAGTTAACCATTGAGATATAGAGAGCGCATTTTGATAGGGCAAGCAAATTGTCTGTTTCTCCCCATTCTCTCCTTTGCCGATAATTGCTAAGGTTCTTGCCGCAAAATCAAAATCTGAGATGTTAGTTAAATTTAGTTCTCCTCGACGCAAAGCATTGCCCCAGAGCAATCTGAGTAAAGCATAATCTCTAATGCCTTTGAGTCTTGAGCGTTTGGTTTTAGCAGTTTTAGCTTGTTCGGCGATCGCTAAAACTTTGGCAAAAACATCCCTATCTACTCCTGTGGTGTCGCGATAAGGTCTAATTCTCTCGGACTTAATATCTTCTAATGTAAAGTTACAAAACCCAATCTGGCGACCTATAGTAGTTAATGATTTAATAGCTGCAAGACGGCGATTTATTGTCGCTGCCTTTAATTTCTTTTCAATTAACTTGGCTTTGTACCCCAGGACTAAACGAACTGCTTGGGTTTGTTCCAGGTGAAGAAATTCTAAAACTAAATCTCTAGTTGGATCGCACTCGGCAACCACTTGAAAAAAATCATTAATGTCCTTGAGGTAAGCCCTTCTCGTATTTGGCGATCGCAATGAAGCCAACAGTTCGGCAACAACATTTGGCTCGTCGTCAATGTTAAATGATGAGCCTATAGGAGCAGATAAGGATGCTTCTAAACGAGTGATTGCACCCGCTAGCTTAGACATGAATAATTCTTGATTGTTTATTTATCAAAAATTATCTCACTTAGACAGCTACTTTAAATAATCGCGATCGCGATTATTTAAAATTCGAGAATCTGAATAAGTTACCAATTGTCACAAATTGGGTTTGATTTGATTGAGTTAGTGATAATGAATTTTACCACTGCCTTTCGGGGATTTAAAACAGACGAGTTTAGCTGTATCAGGGATGTTTAGGAGATCTGGCGTAGGGGTTTTAAGGCAGTGAGGAATAGACATATTACTATTTTCTCTTTTATCTTCTTGCCTTTTTTTATCTGCCAACAAACCTAAATAGCGTCTATTAACTCGAATATTGGCTTTGTAAGTCAACCCAACTGAAGAGCGGACTAACCAAGTTTCTAAAGATAACGCTTTATCATAAGCTTGATGAAAAGCGTCTGTGCCATGTTGAACAATTAAATCGTCAACGCCCTTTGCCGATTCTGGCCAGTTAATTACTTTGACCTCAACACCAGCTTTAGCAAAAAGTTTTCCCGTTTTGGCGATCGCTGCATTGACGTTATTCATAGTGCTGGCTTTTGTATCTTTATCAAAAGCAAAATAGACTGTACGTCCAGGTGTAGCAAAGACTTGAAGTTGAGGAATAAGCTTGGCTAGTCCTGTCTTACGCCCAAATTCATCTTTGGGTTGGCGGTAGCCGTTGAAGACACCAGGTAAGGCGATCGCTGCATAACCTGCACTAATTAAAGCAGCAGCTTTTTTTGCTCCTTCGGTAATGATCAAGGGAACTTCAGGATTACTTACTACCCATGACCAAAAAGATATAGGTGAGGTGCAATCGCTAAGTCGTAGAGCTAGGGGAGATAGAAATAGCTTGATATTGTTTAGGCGAGCTACAGCGTGCCATAAAAGCCTAGAAACTTTAAGGGCAATTATCCCTGTCGGGTGTTTAGGAGGACCTTCATATTTGATTATTTTCCCTTTATCTGCCGATAGTCTAGGATTTGTCGGTTTAAATTGTCCCCAGAGATCGTCATAATAGTTATTTAGGACATCAATCCCCGATACCCACCATCCCCCTGCTTCGATATGTCGGTAGCGTTTGAGGATGCTTACGCTAACTGCACCAGTGTTGATTCTTTTAAGCTTATCGGAAATGAACAGGCGATCTAATGCTGTATTTCCTTCTAAGTGGAAAAAGTTTAACTTAATGATATCGGGGTGAATTCCACTTCCGCACTGGAGTTCTTGGTATTCGGCAGATGTCAGTTGATTTGGTAGTTGTTCAAGACAAAACGTATCCTTTACAGCAAATTGTTGTGACGATTTTTGCGTCATTGATGCAGACTCCATTATTTATTTGGAAGCCTTAAAACCACGACACAGCAAGAGATCTATACGGACATCTCACGATTCGCGGGACACCTACGCATCCGTGTCCTTCTCCTTCCATAACAAATTCGCGCCCAAAATTTTGGCGCAGCACAATATCGATCTCAAAAATATCGAAGCGTGCAACTGAGATAAACTAGAGATACAATATAAAGTGTGACCTTGATATTGTTCTCTAATTTATCAGAGAAATGGGAAGGAGCTTAGATACCTGCCTTTTGGCGTTGTGGGTCTAGGCTCTTTTTTAATTAAATGAAACAAATCAAAAGTAATTATTGGTATTTAATAGTTGGTATTTTCCTCAAAGGTAGATATTTCAACCTTTATTATTACAGAGTCTATGAATGTGAGTGTTTAGGAAATTTCCTAAACACTTATTTCGCATTTTAGTAGCTGAACGCTGTAAATTCGTATATTTTGGGTCAAAGCATTTCCGAATAACCCCCAAACGTTTAGGAGCTGTAATTTCTGTCGTGTATAGTGTTCGACGTTTGTTAAATTTTATTACTGTTTAGGAGTAACGTGGCGTTCCTAAACACCGTAAAACTGAAAGCAAAAAAAGAACCCTTTGACGAAAGGCTATTGATGCAATATGGATACTCTGTTTACTTTATTCGTTATGTTTCTAACCCTAGATGAGTTAAAAGTTGAATTTTGAGTTCAGAGCTAACTGGATGGGGATAACAACCATTTTCTATTTGAGATAAACGGGAAGGAGAAATATTAAGCTGTTTAGCCATAGTTCTCAGACTTTCTCTATTGGCTTTACGTGCTTTCCTAATCTGTTTACCAAAGATTGATAAATCCGTATTTGATATGGACTTATATATTAGGCTGGACTCATTATGAGCTGGATAGTCTAACTGGAAAGTCTCTGTTTCTCTTCGTTGGAATTTTGGTTTGATTTCTGGTTGATTTAAAGTACCGAAACATTGCAACCAATTATTAAACCAGTGTCTTGGTTTCTTGATTTTACTATCAGGATCGACCCATTCAGGAATGTCTTCATCGTAGACAAAAGTATAAGGATGCTCGAATTTTGCTAAAGTTTTTATTCCTCTGTCGAAGCTGCGTTTCAAATTGAAGGCTGCACTTCCATTGGTTTCGGCTATTTCTATTTCATCTTCATAACCAATGCTTTTTAAAAGAGTTTTTATTTGAAAATGACCGCTTTTATTTTGCTGTAAAGCGAAGAGAGCAAAATAGGCTATTCTCAATGCCATTATTTCTTTATAAGGATCTAATTTTAGAGTCTCACCAGTTAAATATCCGAATTCTCTCAAATATTCATGACCTGCAAATTTTTCAAACCAAGAGCCAGGACTGTAGGTAATTTCAATATCTATGATGCTATCGTCATCATAAAGACTTTTTTGAGATATCTGTTCGATGCTATAAATATCCCAAAGGTTAGACATTTTTAATGAAAAAATACCTTTATGACGAACTTTCCATTCACAAACCCATACTTCTAGCCGCTTTAGCAGATAAGCTTGATGAGCAATTTGAAGTAATCTTTCATCTTTAGATAAATAACGACTAGTTCTATCCTCTGTTGTTCTGTCGGTCTTTGATATGTATTGTCTTTTTTGTCTGTCTTTACCAAAGTCAGCCAAAAGTTTGGAAGCTGACACGGTAATTTTCTGATTCCAGTTTTTAGGCTTGCGAAAAGCAATGGCAGCAAGTGCATAATGTAGTTTCAAGGTTTGTTCGCCGAATTGTTCGGCAATTACCTCTTTAGTCTGATACGCTACCTCAGCAAAGTCGGTCAGGTCGAATCGGTCTCGAATTTGTAATTCAACCCTGCCTGAAGAAAAATCTTTCCCTCCGTTTAAACTGTTTGGTTTGAATTCCCAAAAATTCATACCAGTGACCCCTGCCGTATAAACCGTGTCAGTTATTGCACTACTAGGACATTCTTCATAGAATTTATTCTGACAAAGTTGTTCTTCTGTTGAGGACCTTGTTTGTTTATTGTTTTGTGGATCTGATTTATTTTCAATACTCGACTCATGAGAATTACTTTTCTTACACTTGCTTCTTTTATTACTGATTTTAGCTTCAGAATGTTCCATTTTTACGTCGGCTGAAGAAGAGTTATAATGTTAGTCAGAATAATTTGTTTGTTTCTAAATACTATTTATCAGGGCGTTGCTGAATGAGTAATGATTTAGGCGATCGGGGGAACAGTTTTGAATTTAAGATAGTGAAGTAACAGACGAATTGAGTATTTAAGCATTTCAATCGATTTTGAGTAGCATAAAGTTTTACGATGTAAGCGAGCGTTCAGGGTGTCTAAGCCGAGTATTTTCTCCTTCAACCCTGGGTCATATAGGTTTTACTAACAAGATGGTCTTCAGGTTCAATAAAACCAGGATAAACGGGATAACCATCACTCACGTACCAAAAACTGTGCCAGCATTTGATGATCGACCAAAGATGTTTAAATGTTTCCTTACTGCGATCGCCGACTCTCCAAAGTAGAATACCTGTTTGCCAATAGTTAACCACTGTCCAAATCCAGACTTTGTTTTTCTTGTTGCCGATGAACGTCTGTAGTTCGTCAATTTCTGTAATTTCAGGTATTTCTTCTTCTTCAGGTGTATCTGGTAATTCCATTCCCGCCTCCTCAATTCAGTTCATAATTGTCGTATGATGAATTTCTGTAACTCGTTCGATTCCTCTTAATCCCATTCCGTTGAGATACATTTTTAGACACAGTTGCTTAACCTCTAATGGATAGCTTTTAGGAACAGGGGCTTCGACAAACTGACGACCACATACGCGACATTGATAACATTGCTTACCGCGACGGAATGCATTTTTTCAGTACGAAGTAGAGTTGTATTTAGGACATTTCATTTCTTTATTGTGCAACACTTATCATTACTCATTCAGCAACGCCCTTATTTCCCGACAGGTCTACTATCTCATTGGACTATACCTGCTTTTTAATTTGTCATGTATTTGATGTGCAACGCCTGCCTTATTATTCAACTTTTGGCTAATTTTTTCTGAGGTATTTTAAGTTTATAACATCAATCATGGACTTAAATACTTATTCACCATGTCTAGCAACTTTTCCCAACATCATAGTTTAGCTAATCTCGCAGGTTATGGCATAGCAGCGAAATATCAAACCCAAGACAATGATTCTCTCACACCTCTGATTCAAAAAGTATTGAAAGATCGCGCTTTATTAGACCGATTGTGCGATCTCGTTTATCAAATGATGTTGACAGATTTACAGCAGCAACAAGACCGCAGTAAAAATTATACAGGGTTATAAGTATGTCCCAAAATGGAGTTGTTAGCGATGAATTAAACTACGTTACCGCTAACCGTTTTTATGTAGAAATTGATAGTGGAATTAAAGCTAGTTTCCAAGAATGTTCAGGATTAGGGATGAACATTGATAAGGAGGTTTATTTTGAGGGCGGTGTCAATGATCAGCAACGGGTATTTCTTAAGCAAGCCAAGTTTGATGACGTAACTTTAAAAAGAGGTATCACCGATGATTTGTCTTTTTGGGGATGGATGCAGGGAGTATTAGATAAGACTGTTAAACAACGTCTTAATGTTAATATTCTCCTTTTTAATCAAGCAGGAGAAACCATGCAAACCTGGACGTTAATAGGTGCAATTCCTGTAGGGTGGAAAGCTCCTAGTCTTCAAGCTGATTCCAATACAGTGGCAATTGAAGAATTAACTCTAGCTTATGAAGGATTAAATATTAAAGGTAAAGGCTCTGCTCCTGCTATTAATGGACAACAGAGAGAAGCTACAGGCTTTTTTCCTAGTAATTAAAAAATGATTATTATGATGTCCGATTCATCTTCAAGATCAAATCTTCTCTATCCCAAATTACTCAAGCCGTTGGGAAATAATACGATCACTAGTTTCGATCCTTTTAGTTTCTTTCCTGGTGGAATACCAGAATACATTGCTCCTAAAAAAATAAATTTTGCTGACTACCCTTTTTTTCAGCAAAATCGTTCTTTCAAGCTCACAACAGTTACAAACACAAACAAAGAAGATAATTATAGAGATCTAGCCGATCAAGTACAGAAAATTCCTCAACATTCTAATATTAGCCTAAAGTCTAATATTAAATCTAATTTCTCATCTGATTTTTTTGATCGTCGAGATATTGATCGCCAACAACCTGTTATCCCTACCTCGGAAAACGCCATTGTTGAAGAAGAAACTATTTCTCTCAAGTTAGACACTCTTAACAATATTCCAAATATCAATAATCAACATATTACTCCTGCTGTTGAAGAAGAAACAGTTGCACCTAAATCAGATTTAACTCATCAACAACCTGTTATCCCTACCTCGCAAAATTCTACTGTCGAAGAAGAAACTATTTCTCCCAAGTTAGATATCGATCCTTCTACTAGCGATCGCCAAACTAATATTTCCAAGTTAGAA
>JBBSPC010000171.1:0-9130 GCA_038259125.1 Chroococcales cyanobacterium
AACACTTGGGCAGATATTTTAAACCGAGCTAACCTTGGTTTTGAGGTAATGCACGAGCGTAATGCTCACAACTTCCCGCTTGATTTGGCTAGTGGCGATATTGCTCCTGTAGCTTTAAGCGCTCCTGTTATCAACGGTTAAATATTAAATGAACCTTGAATAGGGTTTGAAAAAAGCGTCTCTATTGTTTATAAGAGACGCTTTTTAATTAAGATATAACTCCAATCTTGATCCCAAACTAATACTGAACTAAGAGAATAATCATTATGTTTTTAATCGGTCTATTGCTAGTAAGTCTAATAGCGGTTGCTAGTGTTGAAATCCAATCTATCCCTGTGCCAGTAAGAATCAACGAGGTAAGAACTAGAAAAAAATAGACCTAATGTTGATAATTGATAGAAGGAAATATCTGTCGTTATTTCTATATGCCATTTGCATAAGATAAGCGTTCACAAACTTTAAATTGTAGTAATTAAAAATTTGTACTGCACTTTTAGATAATATATCTGCTTTAAAACGAACTACCTATAGTTTCAGCAAAGTTGAATAATGAACATTAATCAACAAATTAAATGTTTTTAATTTCAGTAGTGGCAAATTCCGTTCGGGAATTTGCCACTTTGCTTGTGATTATTGGTGCGTCTTTTGATTCATCCAAGCTGAATAATATTGATGAAATTTCTATGGGCTTGGGAGTCTAATATAGTTAATAAGGTTCATCAAGTACTAGAGAAAATTAAAGTATTAAGGCTAAATTAAATAATGTCAAACCCTTTTGATAACTCGGCACGGATTACCTGCTGCTACAACATTACTCGGTATATCTTTAGTTACAACACTTCCCGCACCGACAGTTACATTTGAGCCAATAGCAACGCCAGGACAAACAATAACCCCACCGCCAAGCCAAACATTATCGCCAATTACAACTGGTGCTGCTAATTCCTTTCCTGATAATCTCAATTCAGGATTTGTAGGATGATATGCCGTATAGATTTGAACCTTGGGTGCAAGTAAAACATCATTGCCTAAATGCACCGTATTGCAGTCGAGAATTGTACAGTCGTAATTAATATATAAATTATCTCCAGCAAATATATAACCACCATAATCGCAATAAAAAGGGGGTTTTACAGTGAAATTTGCGCCAATATTGCCAAATAAACTAGAAACAATATTTTTGCGGCGATCTATCTCATCAGGCGATGAAAAGTTGAAGTCATAAAGCAATTGACAAGCGTGGAAGCGCATTGAAGTTAGTTCTTCATCTGCTGCCAAATACAACTCGTTACCTAGCATTTTTTCTCTTGCTGTTTTTTCTGTCATAAAACGAAAATCAATTTAAGCATTTAGAATAAACTACTGTTTAAAAGAAAATTAAGGGAAATGACTATAACTAATCCACTGTTAGTAATAAAAACAATGTTTAATACTAGCTGGCAGGATAGTGTGGAGGTAAAAAGCTTTACAAAAGGTCAGGTCAAAAGAAAGTCTGGTATGTTAACAATCGGTAAAACAACTGGGTATACTGCAAGATGGTTATATAGATTATTGAAAAAATACTGCACAACAGATGAACAGTGAAAGTTCTGATTCTACCCTCAATAATAATTCAGAAAAAATAACGGAACTAAAAACCTCTCAAACAGAAATAGATAAACAATCTTTATCTTTGGTAACACCAAAATCAGCAGAACCATCGGTAATACAAAAACCTCAAATTCCCAAGAAATACTCTGGTCGCAAGATTAGCTTTTCCCAATCCCAGTTAATTATCATTGCTCTTTTGCTCATGGGATTAGGCTTGTGGTTCGGGCTTCCCTGGTTGGGTATAACTAGTTCTATTGCTGCTTTGTTGCTTTCTTTGGGGGTAGTTTTTAATTCTGTTAGAAGTTGGCTCAAAAAGTTTTTAACAACCCAAGAAAGAAGAAGTATTTTGGCGTTTACTGGCTTTGTTTTGGCGATCGCAGGGTTATGCAATTATTTAGGTATTTATAGCAAGATTGGCAGCTGGCTTACCCAGTTCAAATATGATGAATTTGGCTCTTGGGCAGAATGGGTTGGCGCGCTGGGGCAAATTTCAATTGCTATTTTGGCGGTATATGTGGCTTGGGCGCAATATGTAATTTCTAAAGATCTAACTATTCAACAAAACCGTATTACTCAACAACAAACCATCGACACCTATTTTCAGGGAATCTCCGATCTAACTTTAAATGAAGAAGGTCTACTAGAAGATTGGCCTCAAGAAAGAGCGATCGCCGAAGGTAGAACTGCTTCCATCCTCTCCAGCATTGACGAAAATGGTAAATCAAAAGTAATCCGTTTTTTGTCTCAATCACGGTTACTCACTCCTCTTCAAAGAGATAATCGTCTAGGCAGAGCAATACTCGATGGGAGTGGAGGATATGCTGAAGATCGCCCCTATGGAACTAGAGTAGTTGACCTTGGTGTCATGCTGGCAGGAGCATATCTAGTAGGACAAGATCTGCGCTGGACAGATTTGAGTGATGCTAATATGGTTCGAGCTAATCTAAGCCATTGTGACTTGGTAAAAGCTAATCTTGCCCGTACTGTGCTGTACGAGGCTAATTTAGCTGGGGCAGATATGAAAGGTACTCACTTGTTTTATGGTTCAGTAGAAACTTCTACTCCCCGTAGCATAACTGCTCAACCAGACTATAAAACAGGCAAACACACGGGAGTTGTCGTTGAAAAAGCCAACCTTTCAGGAATCAAGCGACTGAGTGAAGAACAACGCTACTATCTATGTGCTTGGTGTGGCGAAAAGTCAAGAGCTACTGTACCTGGGGGTTGTGAAGGTATTCCCAATAAATTGGGTAGATAAATTATCTGTTAGCTGTATTTTATTGAAGGTATGGAAAATCGAGGTCAACAAGGTGATTTTCTGTAGAAAGTTTGATGTTTAATCAAATGGAGCTACTTAGCATCTAGATAATCAGTAATTACACAAGCGTAAAGTTTTGCACAAGCTGCCTCCTTTGCCCGACAATATTTTGTTACAATTACGTTCGGTAAAATTAAGTTGTGAAAAATTCGTTCATTGAGCCAACAACCATTAGACAGCGTAACTATTAGCGATCCTAGTCTCGATACATTAACCCAAGAGTTAGCTGCTATTCAGCAGACTAATTCTAAACGAATTGCTTTATTAGGTTCTCGTCATGTACCTCTGATGCACCAACAGCTAATCGAAATGATGAGCTACGCTTTGGTATTGGCAGGTAATCGCCTAGTAACATCAGGAGCAATTGGGACAAACTCAGCAGCTATTAAAGGTGCAATGCGCGCTGATGCCAACTTACTAACGGTAATTCTTCCCCAAAGCCTATCCCGTCAGCCTAGAGAATCAAAAAAACAATTAGAAAAAGTTATTCACCTAATCGAAAACTCTAGTAACGATCATTTATCTTTAGGTGAGGCGAGTGCTATGTGTAATAGCGAAATTATTGCCCGCAGCGATCAATTAATTTGCTTTGCTTTTCACGATAGCGGTACTCTATTAAAGACCTGTCAACAAGCAGAAGAACAACGTAAAATAGTTACCCTATTTTATTTTGATTAGATAGCTTAAATAAATTTATGAATTTATCTGTTAGTGTAATTCTGCTTTATTCCATAGTTGGGGCAGTCATTTTGGTGTATGCACCATTTTTGGTTGTGGCTTGGGGACGTTTACAGACAGGATATGACCAATCTGCACCCCGGGCGATGTTTGATAAACTACCCGCCTTTGCTCAAAGAGCAACCTGGGCGCATCAGAATAGCTTTGAAGCCCTAACTATTTATGGCTTGGCTGCTTTGATGGCTTACGCTACGGGGGTAGATTCAGATTGGGCAAAAATTGCGGCGATCGCCTTTTTGGTAGCCCGTTTACTTTATTCTGTATTTTACATTCTCAATGTTCCTATTGGGCGATCGCTGATGTTTGGGCTCGGCTCTTTATGCGGTTGGACTTTGTTTGCCCTCAGCATTATCCAGGCAATGAATTAAAGATTATCGCTTGACCTGGGTAATTTTAACTGTTTTTGCCTGCTTTTTCTGCAAACGTCTTTTGTGAAGCGAACTAATTAAATCGCTGATGCTATGGCTCATAGCACCCAATTCTAAGCCGAGAAGTAGAGCCATAGTTCCCTTCAAATATTTGTGAGTTAGTAAATGTGACTTGTCCAGCACAAATTTATGCCAATTCCAGGGGAAACCCCAAAACAACTGAGCAATTCCTACCAGCAAAATAGCTAGCCAAGCAATAACCATAAATAGATATAAAACTCGAATACAAGTACCAATTATCGGGCCGTGAGTAAATAAAGAGCGATGGCGGAAAAACATACGGTAAGGTATCCAGATCCCTTTCAAAAAGCCCCAGCGTTTGTATTGTATAGAACGAATATCTAAATCGGGACCAAACATCAAACCACTAAACAAATATCCTCCAGAAAGAATTAGAGTCAATCCGCTATTGCGAGTTAAACCGTAACTAATTCCAACTATCCAAGGAAGAGTCCAAAGAGTAATTCGATCGTGGGTGTTACCAGAAGGCATAGGTTAATTCATCGATCAATGTAGCTAGGATAAGGTACTTTAAAAAGAATGAGAAATAATTAATCCTTAAAATATCAAAGAAAAGGGGCTTCGCCTCAGCTAAGAGCATCGCGTCCCCCATTCGTCAAAGCCTGCTAACGTTGAGCTAGTTTTGGTGTTTTGCCTAGTAAACCTGTCATGAGTTTTAAAGCAAAAATTTTCAATGGCTTTAAATAGCTTATTAACCATAATCCTAAACGACGAGATACCACCAGAGGCAGCCAATTATTAGAAAACATTCGGTCTAATAAATCTGTAAAGCCCAAGATAGCTAGATTTTCTATTTTTCGCCAGCCTTCATAGCGTTGCAAAACTTTGAGGTCGCCAATATCTTGCCCTTGCTGATGAGCAGCCTGCAATACCTGTGCCAAACTAGCAGCGTCGCGAATACCTAAATTTAAGCCCTGTCCGCCAACGGGATGACAACAGTGAGCAGCATCTCCCACTAAAGCAAGACGAGAACGAATATAGCGATCGCACTGCATTAACTGTACAGGAAAAACAAGGCGATCGCCTACTAGCTTCAAATCTCCTAAAACTCCTCCTGTATAGATTTGTAGTTTCGCCAAAAAATCTGTCTCGTTCAATTCTGCCAAAGCCTTTGCTTCAGCATGGGGATGTGTCCACACAATTTGACAGCGGTTTCCTGGTAGAGGTAACACTCCCATCGGTCCACTGGGCCAAAAACGCTCAAAGGCGGTATTATTTTCTGAGGCAGTATGCTTAATTGTAAACGCCACGCAGGACTGCCAGTATTTCCAGCCACGGGCTTTAATTCCTGCTAAACTGCGAATGTGCGATCGCGCTCCATCTGCTCCTACTAATAGTTTAGTTTTGATTAAACGCTTTGACTGGGTTACTTTGACTTCTATGAGCGAAAAAGTTTTGTTCGTTACGACGTTTGTTACCTCTCCAGGACAAAGCCAGGTAAGGTTAGGACAATCTGCAAGGTGCTTTTGGAGGGCAGTTAAAACTATGTTGTGTTGAGCTACATAGCCCAAATACTCTCCTGGAAAATCCTTAGTGCCAAACTTTACCTGTTGAGGATAATCCCCGTCAGATAGGCTGATATTGCTGTATGTGCCAATGTAAGGCACTATTTTGTCCCAAATACCAATGCCCTCATAAATACGACTAGATAAGGGAGAAAAAGCATAAGCTTGGGTTTTTGCTGCTGCCACCTTTAATGGTCGAGCTTCGATAATAATTATTTTTAAGCCAGAATCTTTTAAGGCTGCTGCTAAAGTTGCACCTACAATACCACCACCGACAATTGCTAAATCACAGTCTAGATCTGCTGAATCTGCCGAACTAATTTTTGGTTGCTTTTTGACTAACATTCTTAAAGGATTGCACAAGAAAATAATATATGAGTATATATACTTCTCTTTATTGTGACGCGATCGGCATTTAAGAACAAGTTTTGAAGGGATGCAATGAGGGATGAAGGAATAAAGGATGAGGAAAAATCAAAAGCTATTGTCCAAACTCGACTCTAGCTTGTTCTACAATCTCGGCAGTAACTTCTTCTAACTCGGCTGCCCGCGCCATTGCTTCAATTTTTTTTCGTGCTTGGGGACGAGCAAAAAAGGGAATCATTTTTAGTTTTGTCTGTGCTTGAAGTGTCCAAGATAAGTCATCGGTTAAATTAAAGTTACTCATCGTTAATCCCTTAATTTTGGCTATAGGTTTGCTTCCTATTGTAAATTCTAATTTTTACTCAAGCTTAACTAACTTAGCTAAAGTTAACTTCTAATTTTAGCTGGGTTAGTAGTTTTTAATACAAAACATCAGTCTGATACTGAGATTAGATGAATAACAGTCAACTCTTGTTCTATAGCCAACGTAGTCAAGACTTTTCAAGACAGCAAATAAAGTAAAGTATGCAGGAATCATTTAAGCGCATTCTTACGGGAACAATTATTTTTGTTCTTACCCTAGTAGTAGCAGTAATTGGTTATGTTTTATTTGGTTGGACGTTATTAGACTCAATTTACATGGTAGTGATTACCATTTTTGGTGTGGGTTATGGGGAAGTGCATCCTTTAACAACTGCATCAGAAAAGATTTTTACCATGATGGTAATTTTGGCGGGAACAACATCGGCAGTGTATATCGTAGGGGGTTTTGTACAGATGGTTGCAGGAGGAGAAATTAATAAGGCTTTAGATAGTCATCGCCAGGATAGATATATAAAAAGTTTAGAAAATCACGCTATTATCTGTGGTTTTGGACGCATGGGTCAAATAATAGCTCAACAGCTAATTAAAGATCACCAGAAGTTCGTCATTATAGACCAAGAAAGCGATCGCGTTACCAAAGCTGAACAGATGGGCTACTTAGCTACCCGGGGCAATGCTACTGATGAAAATCTACTGATATTTGCTGGAATCGAAAAAGCCAGAGTTTTGGCTACAGTCCTACCAAATGATGCTGCTAACGTATTTATTACCCTAACAGCCCGTGGTTTGAATCAAGGTTTAATTATCCTCGCACGAGGGGAGTTACCAACCACAGAAAAGAAACTAAAGCTAGCAGGGGCCGATCGGGTGGTTTTACCTGCTATTATTGGCGGGATGCGGATGGCAAATTTAATTACTCGTCCCACTGCTACGGATTTTCTCAAAAGTAAAGGCGATCGCCATTATCTTGATGAACTATTGAGTCAAATCAATGTGCAGATTGATGAATTGGTGATTAATAAAAGTTCGCCTTTAGCAAATAAAAGTGTTGGTCAGCTTGAAGTACAAGGCAAAGGAACTTTTATTATTGTTGCTATCCGTCGCGAGGATAAAACCGTGATTAAAAATCCCGATCGCAGCGTTATGCTAAGAACAGGAGATACAGTTATTGTCATGGGACATGAAGGTGATATTCCTAAATTTGCCAAATTTAATGAGCTAAAAAGCAAAATGCGCTATCGAGGTTCGAGCATCGGTTAAGCATTGAGGATTGAAAAATTATTGCTTTTGGTAGATTAGCTAGAAGTAAAAGTTATTTACGATTGAGAAAGTAAATATAAAATATTTCCAGGAAATACTAATTATGAGTACTGAAGACAAATCCAAAAAAATGGCTGATGAGTATGGCATGAAAGCTAAAGAAGCTATGGACAAAGTTACTGACGAGCAACCTCCCGAAGTTAAAGAAAGAGTGGACAAAGTGCAAAATGCTGTAGAAAAAACAATTGATTCGACAAAAGATACCGTTAGCTAAAGGGTATGTTTGTCTCAAGCTAGAGAGAATTAATATTTCTCTCTAGCTGTTGATTATCAATTAATAAAATTGAAATAAATAGATAAAGGTAAGATTATAAAGCCCATTGCAATTAAGATAGCTAAGATAAGAGCGATCGCATATACAAAAGGACTTATCTTGGAGTTAAGCAACCCAATAGATTGCCAAGCACTCCAAATACCGTGACGCAAATGGAAAGCTAGCATAACCATCACTCCTGCATAGCCAAAAGCATAGGCGGGATTGTGAAATTTCTCAATGACCAAGCGAGATAAGTTACGCATCTCAACTCCGTCAATAATGGTTGTATAGTATTTCCCAAATTTAAAAGTTGCTAGATGCAGTACCAAAAATCCTAGCAATACAACCCCAGTAATAAGCATACTGCGAGAACTTAGAGACTGTTTGCTAGGTTCACCTGCGCTTTTGATTTGGCTATAGCCGATAGATCTTGCTTGCCAACTATTTAATTTAATAGAAATGCCCACTACTACATGGAATATTGCTAACCCTAATAAGCTAAACTCAATAACATAAAGTAAAATGCCCAAACTTTCGATAAAATGCGCTAACTGGTTATATGCCTTACTACTAGCTAACAAAGTCAAATTCCCCGTCATGTGAACTAGGACAAATAAGGACAAACCCAAGCCGGTAATGCCTGTAATAATTTTTTTACCGATGGGAGAAGTATAAAAGTTAATTAGCTTCGGGCGATCGCTACTTATAGTCATAACGGTTTTAATAATCTGTACGGTTCATTGTAAACCTTGTTTTTATCTGTTTTATCTCATTACTTATTGCTTATTACTTACTGCGCTGGTAGTCCTAAAGAGGTAAGGATACAAAAAAAAAGAAAATTGACTATTCAGTGTGAGGAAATTTGGTCATTTGTCAGCAACCAAGCCAATAAGCAGTGGATTTGCTTGGCTTGAGATGTAAAAACCAGAGAAATTATCGGAGTCCACGTAGGAGATCGCAGTCGCTATAAAGCCAGAAAGCTTTGGCAGTCTTTACCACCTGTGTATCGACAATGTGCCATTTGCTATAGCGATTTTTGGGAGGGTTACGAGCAAGTTATTCCCCTCAAAAGACCTATTTACACGACTTGGCAAAATTGAGATTGAAATGAAGAAAAAACAATTTTAACTGTAGTTTAGACTAAAAAAAATCATGAGAAAATAGTTCAGCCAGTTTAAAATAGCTAAAAGAGAAAATAATTAGCCAAAAATATAGTTAAGCTGTCTTTGTTTGTGATTTTTTGGGTCGAGAATAACTCTTTTTAGTA
>JBBSPC010000172.1:0-9109 GCA_038259125.1 Chroococcales cyanobacterium
GATGTAAAAGCTTAGTCAAGAATTTTGAGCGTACACTTGTTCGTTCCAATGCCAAGCTCAAGCTATGTTTTATTCGGCTAATGCTTAAAAGATTGGCTATAGCAACAGTCCCATAAAAAGATCTCAAATGGGTTCTATAAACAAAACCTAATTGCCTATCTATTCTTCATCTGTGCTAATGATTTTAGGTACTCTAAAAAATTCTCCCTGTTGTTCGGGAGCAGCCTTTAATAACTCTTCTTTAGCGGGGAAAGGACTTAGCTCATCAGCGCGAGTAATATTGCTAGTCTCAATAGCTCTAGTAGTTGGCGGAACATCAGTAGTATCTAGCTCACTCAACTGATCGAAGTATTCAAGAATACTATTAAGCTGGGTGGTAAATTCTTCTTCTTCTGCTTCGGTAATATTGAGTCTGGCTAAATTGGCAACTTTTCTTACTTCTTGGCGATCGATCATATTTGATTACTGATTAGTCATTGATCATTGTTAAAAGAATACATCCATTTCCGAACGTCCTGTAATTTTGAGCCAATTCTGAGCTTCCATGTAATTGTTGGGCGCAATACGAATTGCTTGCTTCCAATATTCAGCAGCTTTATCGTAATAAGACCCTGCTTTTTCTACATCCCCTGCTTCCTTGGCTTTTTCCCCTTCATAGTGATAGATAACAGCAATGTTATTCAATGCTTGGGGCATTCTAGGGTTAAGATCGATAGATTCAGTATAAAGCTCCATCGCCTTGTCGATATTTCCATTGCTAGCGTAAATTAAGCCCATGTTATAGAGAATATAGCTGCGATCATTAGGATCTTCTTCGAGGGTTAATGCCTCTTCATAGTTTTCTAAAGCTTCTGCATATTCTCCATCACCTTGAGCAGACATACCATCGCGATAATAGGCAAAAGCTTCTTTGGCTTTTTTATTGGTAGGCAGAGCTTTGAGGATGATATCTGCCATGACGGTAAAGGTCTTATCTACAAAGTTATCGTTTCTTTGGGTACGTGGCATAGGAAATTTAAAAATTGATTAATTATAGTTATTTTTGATATTAACTCCAAACGCCAATTAAAAACTATAAGTTAAATATAGTTTTAACAGCGTTTCAAATTAATTATTTTGATGCACATTCTAATTCAGCAACGCCATTGTAGCCTATAGTGCCAGCGTTTTTACTAACAAGCAGCTAATTCTCTACTTTCCCTAGGCTAGATAGTAATTTGGCAACTTAGATCTCCTGATTTTTGCGAAAAGCGCAAGTTTTCCTTATAGTCTACAGGACAATCAATAACTGCTGGCACATCATCGGCTAGAGCTTTCTTCAAGGTGGGAATCAAGTCTGCTGCTGATTCGACTCGATAACCTTTTAGTCCCATACTTTCAGCAAATTTAACAAAGTCTGGATTGCCAAAATCAACCGAAGTAGAGTGACCAAATTGACTAATTTGCTTCCACTCAATTAAGCCATAGCCATTGTCATTAAAAATCAGAGTAACAAAAGGAGTGTTGACTCTTAAGGCGGTTTCTAACTCTTGGCAGTTCATCATAAAACCGCCGTCCCCTGTCACGGCCACGACTTTGCGATCTGGGTGGACTAATTTAGCTGCCATTGCCCCAGGAATAGCAATGCCCATAGCGGCAAAGCCATTAGAGATAATACAGGTATTAGGGCAATCAGAGTGATAGTGACGCGCCATCCACATTTTATGCGCTCCCACATCGGAAATAACTATATCTTCTGGTGCCATTACCTGACGAAGATCGTAGATAATTTTTTGGGGTTTTACTGGGAATCCGTCGTCATTAGCATACTGTTCATAATCTTCTTTGATTTGATGTCGCAAGCTTACCGCAGAAGTAGCTTCTTTGCCGTTGCGATTATTCCCAGGATACGCTTCGCGATCGCAACGTTTGACAATATCATTAAGAGAGTCAGAAATATCGCCAAATACCTCTACCTCTGGAATATAGCTGCTATCAATTTCAGATCTGCTTTCGTCAATGTGAATAATTTGTTTATCGCCATCAGGATTCCATTTCTTAGGGGAATATTCAACTAGGTCATAACCCACGGCAATGACTAGATCCGCTTCATCAAAAGCACAGCTAATTAAATCTCGCTGCTGTAGTCCAACTGTCCATAAAGATAAGGGATGAGTATAGGGAATTGCTCCTTTGCCCATAAAGGTGTTGGCAACAGGAATATTTAGCTGAGTAGCGAATTCTGTGAGGGCTTCACTGGCACGACCACGAATTACACCATTTCCCGCCAGGATCAAGGGGTTTTTGGCTTTAGATATAGCAACGGCAGCAGCATTTAGGCTACGGGTTGAGGCATAGGTTTTTTCCCGGTTATCACGATGAAGAGGATTGCCTTGAAGGGGCATGGCAGCGATGTTTTCTGGCAGATCAATATGAACTGCACCAGGCTTTTCTGATTGGGCGACTTTAAAAGCTTTGCGAATGATTTCAGGGGTAGTATCAGGGCGGACAATTTGCGCATTCCATTTAGTTATTGGGGCGAACAATGCAACTAAATCGAGGTACTGATGGGACTCAATGTGCATCCTGTCTGTACCCACTTGTCCTGTAATTGCAACTAATGGCGCACCATCAAGATTAGCGTCGGCTACACCTGTCATGAGGTTGGTCGCCCCAGGTCCTAAAGTAGACAAACAGACACCTGCTTTACCTGTTAAGCGACCATAAACATCTGCCATAAACGCAGCACCCTGTTCATGACGGGTAGTAATAAACTGGATGGGAGAATCTCTTAAAGCTTCTAGGATATGAAGATTTTCTTCTCCTGGTAAACCAAATACGTATTCTACCTCTTCATTTTCTAAACATCTAACTAAAACTTCCGCTACATTTGATTCGCCCATCATGCCTCTTTCCAACTTATCGATATATATAATTTTTTGTTCTTACCAAACTATAGCTATTCTGACTCTAAATAAGGTACAGTCAATAGCTCGATCTATATCGGTAAGTTAAACTTTATGCCTTAAGGGGAAATTTGGAGATTTATTTTGATTTAAAAATATGTTAGTGCGATCGCTTTAATTATGATTGTGCTAGCTTATGATTTAGTTATCTTGAAATTTAGATTGTGTAGAAGCAAGAATAGATTCCTCTGCAAATGGATTAGTTTTTTTAAAAGCTGCACGAACAAATCCTAAAAATAATGGATGAGGATTGTTGGGACGAGAACGAAATTCAGGATGAAACTGAGTAGCAACAAAGAAGGGATGATTTGGCATTTCAATAATTTCTACTAAACGTCCATCAGGAGAAGTGCCACTAATCTCGTAACCTGTTTCTAGCAACAAACTACGGTAGGCATTGTTAAATTCATATCGGTGACGATGACGCTCATAAATCACCTCATTTTCATACAAAGAAAAGGCTATAGTGCCAGATTGTAAACGACAAGGATAAGTTCCTAGGCGCATCGTACCTCCTAAGTCAATTACATCCTGTTGTTCTGGCAAGATATTAATAATTGGATTGGGGCTGTTTGGATCGAATTCTGAACTATTAGCATCCTTTAATTGAGCGACATTACGCGCCCACTCGATCGCGCTACACTGCATTCCTAAACACAAACCTAAGAAGGGAATATTCGTAGTACGAGCATATTCAATTGCCGCCACCTTACCGTCTACGCCACGAATACCAAAGCCACCAGGGACAATTACCCCATTAACGTCATGTAAATATTTGGCTGCATCATGAGTTTCAATATCTTCGGCACTTACCCAACGTATATTAACTTCACAATCAGCAGCGATCGCACTATGACCTAAAGCCTCAACTACAGACAAATAGGCATCACTCAGTTGAATATATTTGCCGACAATAGCAATATCAACTTTCGGGCGCGTAGAGTTCATTTTAGTAACCAAGTCGCGCCATTTTTGAAGATCGGGCTGACGTTGTTCTAGCTGTAATAACTCTAAAGTCTGCTGTGCCAATCCTTCTTTTTCTAAAATCAAAGGAACTTCATAGATGGTGCTGGCATCGAGGGAGGTAACTACAGAGTTTACGTCAACATCACAAAATTCGGCTATTTTTTCTTTTATTCCTGGGATCAATGGACGATCGCTACGGCATACTAAGACATCTGGCTGAATACCAATTGAGCGTAATTCTTTGACAGAGTGTTGGGTAGGTTTTGTTTTCATTTCCCCTGCTGCGGTGATCCAGGGAATCAGGGTAACGTGCATATAGACAGCATTATTTCTGCCTACATCCTTACGAAACTGTCTAATTGCCTCCATAAACGGCAACGATTCAATATCTCCTACTGTACCGCCAATTTCAGTAATCACCACATCTGAATTGGTATTATTGGCGACACGATGAATTCTCTCTTTGATCTCGTTAGTAATATGGGGAATTACCTGAACTGTACCTCCTTCATAGTCACCTCGTCTTTCCTTATTAATTACCGCCTGATAGATCGATCCCGTGGTTACGCTATTGAGGCGAGACATAGAAGTATCAGTAAAACGCTCATAGTGTCCTAGATCTAGATCTGTTTCTGCACCATCATCAGTTACAAATACTTCCCCATGTTGATAGGGACTCATGGTGCCAGGGTCAACATTGATATAAGGATCTAATTTTAAAATAGACACAGAATAGTCCCGGGACTTTAATAATCTGCCTAGACTAGCTGCTACAATTCCCTTACCAATACTGGAAACGACACCACCAGTAATAAATACAAATTTAGCCATAATAACTTCTCATATTTTCTGCCTAATGGTTTTTGAGTTCTAATTAATTTGATAGTTTGAGATATTGAGCTTCAAAGCAGCTAAAAAGACTTACTCGCTTATTTTGATGTAAATTAAGGTAATTAAGTAAAAAACAACAAACTTATGATGTTACTGGAAACGAACAGTAAATACAAGTTTTTTGGCTCAAGTTTTGCTTAAACTTGCCAACGAGCAGCCAAGTAGTCGCGCACCTCAAAGAAATCTTGCCACCGAACATAGGGTTTATTTTCTTCATCTAAATATCCGATTAAGCGATCGCGAGCAAAAACTAAATCCGCAGCTAATGACATCTTAATATCCGTGACCGAATCACCAATAGCAATTTTTTCTGCTGCTGGATATTTTTTCATTATCTCTGCTTTGGCAACTAATTCAGTTTTACTGCCAATTGCCGAATAAACTCGCAGATATTCGCCTGTACTATCAACATCTCCCGCATAAATTGCGGTCACGCCATCGATTAGCTGCTGATGTTTTAATACTGCTTTAACTATATCTGTTAGTCCACCTGAAACAACTATAAAAGGCACTTCACAATAATTAAGAAAATCTATCAATTCTTTTAGTCCAGGACGCACTGGACGATAAGCAATATATTCAATAATTTGGGGATAATGTATGGCAGAAATTGAGCCTAGAGTTTGCCGTATTCCCTCGATTAGAGTCATTTGACGGCTGTATATTATAGGTAGAAGTTTAGCGGATACTTCGGGGGCAAATTTTTCTAGTATTCTGACAAAAGTATCCTCAGTGGTAATTGTGCCATCAAAATCACAGAAAACAACTCTAGAAGATTTCATTATTATTAACAAAAAGTAGGACTTAAACTGGTTTCTTGCTTGACCAGAAAACGTTATGATCGACCCATGACTGACTAATTAACAATCAATAGTTAATATTATGGGAGAATCAAAACGCCGTAAAGAATCGCTAGGAAAGCAATATGGACAAAACTCGGAAAGAATTTTGCCTGGCATACCAATTACCAAAGCTCAATCAGAAAAATTTATTAAATTAACTAGTAAAGGTGCTTGGATAGGTATAGGTCTAATGATTGCTGTCTGGTTTAGCGTCAGATTTATTGGACCAGCATTTGGTTTCTGGGAAGTTTATTAGAAAAAGCCTCGGGTAAAATTTTAAGAACTAAAATTAAGATAGACAAATAAAGGGCAGGTTAAGAGATGAGCGAACAAAATCCCTACGAACAACTTGGGGTCACAGAAAATTCTTCTTTTGAAGAAATACAGGCTGCTAAAAAAAGACTGTTTGAGCAGCATGGTAATGATAGTACTGTCGTAGAACAAGTAGAAATTGCTTACGACTCAATCATTATGGATCGCTTACGTTTACGTCAAGAAGGTAAAATCAAAGTACCCGAAAAAATTCGCTTTCCTGAGCGCAGTTTAGAGAAATCTTTTAAAGTACCTCAAATGGTCAAGGAAGACTCTGCTGTTTGGCTGCAAGAGTTAATAGACACCCCTTCTCAAGCTGATATTCTTTGGCCTACAGGCGTTTTCTTGACCCTATCAGTGATCGCAGTTTTTTCTCAGAATTCAGGAGCCTCTATAGTTCCTCTCTTGATGGCTTTGGGCTTTATTGCCAATATCTACTTTCTCAATCGCAAAGAGCGGCGTTCGGGACGCGCATTTTTAATCAGTTTTATTACTCTATTTGTCGGTATTGCTCTTGGTACTGGCTTGGCTAACCTGCTTTTTGGTCAGGGTGGTGTAACTGTTCTGGGTGTAGATCAATTTGCTTCAGCGGTAACTTTATGTCTATTTTGGCTAGTAAGCTGTTTCTTACGCTAGCTTTCCATTTCTGGGCAACACCCGCACTAGTTAAACAAAATTTATCTTGGGCTAAATGTTTTTGATACCTAAAAAGTAGCATTTAGCCTTTTTGCTGTCTTCTGCTCAAAGCTTATCCAAGAGAAAAAATTTAAACGATAAAATATAGAGAAAGCAAGTATTACTATTCTCGTGACCAATAATGACCCCCAATCCCAAAATTGTTCAATCAATTGAAAAGCTAGATTATCGTGTTACCGTTGGCGATGTAGCAGCACAGGCTGGGTTAGAACTAAATTTTGCCCAGCAGGGATTATTAGCCCTGGCAAGTGAGGCTGGGGGACATCTCCAGGTGGCAGAATCAGGAGACGTAGTTTATCTGTTTCCCAAAAACTTTCAAGGAATTCTGCGTAACAAATATTGGCGACTGCGCTGGCAAAAAGCTTGGTCGAAAATTTGGCGGGTTTTATTTTATATAATTCGGATTTCTTTTGGAATTATTTTAATTGCTTCAATTTTATTGATAATAGTCGTGATTATTCTACTTTTGATTGCAATGAACTCTGCTAATGATGACAGAGAAGGTGGTAGCAATAGAAGCTATGGCGGAGGTTTCGGAGGAGGCTTTTTTGTCCCCCATTTTTGGTTTGGCGATATTTTTTGGTGGTTCGATCCTGGCTACAATCGTCGTCGTCGCCAGCGCAGAAGACAGACAAGTAATTATCAAATGAATTTTCTAGAATCAGTTTTTTCCTTTTTGTTTGGAGATGGAAACCCCAATGCTGATTTAGAAGAACATCGCTGGCAAACTATTGGTTCGGTAATTCGTAGCCAGAGAGGTGCAGTAGCAGGAGAACAAATTGCGCCTTACGTGGACAAGATGGATGAAGATGAAGACTATATGATTCCTGTACTGAGTCGCTTTAATGGTTATCCTGAAGTTTCACCTCAAGGAGAAATAATCTACTATTTCCCTGAACTTCAAGTAACGGCAAAAGATAGACAATCAGAACCAATCTCTGCTGCGGGGTATCTTGAGGAAAAACCTTGGCGTTTTAGTCAGGCTAATGGTGGTCAAACTACTATGGCTGCTGGCTTGGGTGTGTTAAATATTGTTTTGGCTTTGGTCTTAAATTCTATGTTGCAAGGTGGGGCGATTTCAGTCGTTAATTGGGGCAAAGAAATAGTAATGTTTGCTGCTTCAATTCAATGGCTATTATTTGGCTACGGCGTATTGTATTTATCAATTCCTCTGTTGCGTTATTTCTGGATTAAGGGACGCAATCCGAAGATTATTCAGCGCAATCAAGCTCGTGAACAAAGAGCGATCGCTCTTAACCAGCCCGATCAATCTCTACGTCAGAAAATAGCCTATGCTAGTCAGTTTGCTCAACAAAAAGTAATTAGCGATCGCGATCTTGCTTACACCACCGAAGACGATCTTCTCGATCAAAATATTAGAAATGCTGACAAAATAGATCGAGATTGGCAAGATCAACTAGAATCAGGCTCATAGCTAAAGTTAGTAATCAGTTAGGGACGAACGGCCGTTCGCCCATACAGTAATGAGTAAAGTTAAAGAAATATCTGGTAAAGCGATCGCGGTGGTAGGAGATGATATAGACACAGATCGGATAATTCCCGCTCGTTTTCTGCGTTGTGTGACTTTTGATGGTTTAGGAGAACACGCATTTGCCGACGATCGCGCCCAGACTGAGGGCAAACATCCATTCGATCGACCTCAATATCAAGATGCTACTATTTTAGTTGTAAACAATAATTTTGGCTGTGGATCATCCCGCGAACACGCGCCCCAAGCTCTAGCTAAATGGGGGATTAAAGCGATCGTCGGTCAAAGTTTTGCCGAGATTTTTTTTGGTAACTGTGTAGCGATAGGTGTTCCTTGTGCGATCGCTTCTCCTGAAAAAATCAAACGGTTGCAGACATTAATTAACAAAAATCCTCAAGCTAATTTAACCCTTAGTTTAGAAACAATGGAAGTCAAAAGCGATAATTTTTCCGTTCCAGTTGAAATGAATGAAGGCTCAAAACAAATGTTTCTTGAAGGTACATGGGATAATTGTGGACAGTTAGTTGGTAATGCCCAAAACATTAAAGCCACAGCAGCAAAGCTGCCCTATATTAACTGGAAAAGTGCGTAGATTCAATTGTTATTGATCGCCAGAAGAGTAAGCAAAGTTACTTAATCGGTGAGGTTTGTCTCCAAGCTCAATCCTAGGTATTACTGAGAGCAAAAGCGTTGATTTACAAACTATTTGACCAACGGTCACAGCAGCGCGAAAAGCCGTTGCGGGGGTTCCCCCCGTTGAGGCTATTGAGCAAGAAGGCTCCGTCCGTTTAGGGCGGAGTAATCTGTGACTCTAATCTAAGTTTTTTCATATAGAACCCATTTGAGATCTTTTTATGGGACTGTTGCTATAGCCAATCTTTTAAGCATTAGCCGAATAAAACATAGCTTGAGCTTGGCATTGGAACGAACAAGTGTACGCTCAAAATTCTTGACTAAGCTTTTACATC
>JBBSPC010000173.1:0-9088 GCA_038259125.1 Chroococcales cyanobacterium
AGTTTTTCTATTGGTTTGCATGGTCAAAACTGGAGCGAATCAAATACTTTTTTCCAAGATGCAGTCCAAGAATTGATTCGTTTTTCGACTGCCAAAAATGATTATTATCGAAAAGGAATGAGAGCTAAGACCTTGATCCAGTAACCTTTGTGATCACCTCTGTCGCCCCTACAGGTGTAAGCTTTTACTTCAGCACACAACTTTTCTTCATCCCACTTGGCTCTTCCCAAAAGATGTTGAAAGCGATAGGGGTTTTCATATCCTACTTGTTCTGACATTTGCCAGCCATTCTTTCGTTCTACTCGGCACAGTAGAGCTTGAATTGAATATAATCAAAGGCTGCTTGGCGTGCTTCTGAACGCTTATAATATTTATAAAGAGCGTTGTTGCAGATTTTTCAAACAGTTACTCCACTGACAAACTGCTTCTAATACTTGTTCGTTCGCACATAAGTTGAGAGTTTCTTGTCCCATCAATCTCTACTTTAAATTCTACTCTCATTTTATCTACAACTGTAGAACCCAATGGAAGTAAAAGAACGCAAAAATTGTTTTGATAGAACTACTGCTGCATGGCTAAAATTATTTTTTACTTTTAATTACCTTCACCACTGTGGCAAACTAGCAATTAAAGCTTCTGCTTGTTGATGGTTTAATGGTCTAGAGAAAAAGAAACCCTGTCCATACTCGCATTCAAGTAATCTTAGCTGTGCCAACTGAGAGGTGGTTTCAATTCCTTCGGCGATCACGTCCATCTTTAACATATGAGCCAGAGTGACGATCGCTTTGACAATGGCTGAATTTTCGCCGTTGGCTTGCATCTGGCTCACGAAAGAACGGTCTATTTTGATTGTATCTACAGGAAAACGGTGTAAATAGCTAAGGGACGAATATCCTGTGCCAAAATCATCGATACTAAACTGAATTTGCCTTTTTCTGAGGCTTAAAATCATATCGGTGACTGTTTCTAAATTATCAATTAAAACACTTTCGGTAATTTCTAACTTGAGAAACTTTCCTTCTAAACCAGTTTCTTCGAGGATGCGGTCAACTTCTTCAATTAACTGTGGCTCGCGAAATTGTTGACCAGAAAGATTAACGCTCATCTTAATTGCTGGATGTTCAGGATATCTCAACTGCCAATCTTTTGCAGCCTGGCAAGCTTGCTGAAGCAACCAGTTACCTAGAGGCACAATTAAACCAGTTTCCTCGCAGATAGGAATAAAATTGTCTGGTTTAATCCGACCTTTTGTCGGATGATTCCAACGAGCTAGTGCCTCAAAGCCAGATAATATTCCTAATCTTAAAGAAGTGATTGGCTGATAATAAACTTCAAATTCTCCTCGCTCTAACGCCCGTCTAAGGTCTGTTTCTAGCTCTAATCTCTGTACGGCGCGATCGCGCAGGGAATTATCAAAGATTTCGTAACGTGCTTTGCCCTGTTCCTTAGCACTATACATGGTCAGATCGGCATCTCGTAAAATATCCTCTGGTTTTTCATATCCCTGAGAAGAAAGGGCAATTCCAATACTAGCGGTAGTAAATAGCTCATAACCTTCAATGTTGAACGGGAAAGTTAAAGTTTGATAAATACTTTCAGCCACTAAAGTAGCCTCAGATTTGCTGACAATATTTTCCAGCAGAATAGTAAATTCATCTCCTCCCAAACGAGCTACGGTGTCAGTTGGCGCGATCGAGCCTTCTAAACGGCGACCGATTTCAATTAATAATTTGTCCCCAACCAAATGACCAACGCTATCGTTGACCACTTTAAAGCGATCAAGATCGAGAAACAGTACAGCAAACAGATAATCTTTTTGATTTTGGCTTTTTTTAAGCTGTTGTTCTAAGCGATTCATAAACAAAGCTCGATTAGGTAATCCTGTCAGCGCATCATGGAGAGCATCGTGAAGTAATTGCTGCTCCATATATTTGCGTTCGGTAATATCGACGATCTGATTGTTAAAATGTAGGGGTCGATCATCGGCATCAAGAACAACTAGTACTTTCAGCAAAGTATCAACTATCCGACCATCCTTAGCAATAAAACGTTTTTCTATTTGAAAGTCTGACTCTTTACCCTTAATTAATTGCTGTTCTAAGCTGCGATGTATTTGCAAGTCTTCAGGATGGCTAATTTCAGCAAACGATAGTTCTAACAATTCTTTTTGGGTATATCTCAAAGCATCACATAAAGCCTGGTTAACCCTTTGAAACCTGCCTTTTAGGTTACTAATAGCCATGCCAATAGGAGCCATTTCAAAGGTAAGACGAAACTGTTCTTCACTCTTTTTTAGAGCTTCTTCTGCTTCTCTACGTTTAGTAATATCTTCAGCAATACCTACAAAGCGATTTACTTTGCCCATTACATCGCGAACAGGAAAGGCTCTAACCCTAACCCAGCATATCGATTCATCTGGACGAATAATTCGATATTCTTCTTCAAAATCGTCTCCTGTTCTAAATTGAGTTTCAATTGTGGCGATCGCTTTATAAGAATCTTCTGGATGAATGGCAAATAACCAAGATTGAGGATCTTCATACAAACTCTGACAACTACGACCCCATACTGTTTCGTAAGTAGGGCTTATATATAGTATTTCGTCAGTCTTAGCAGAGATGACAAAAAAGACCTCGCGGACATTTTCCGCAATTTGTCGAAAACGTTCCTCCCTCTCTTTCAACTCCCGTAATTCTGTTCTCAATTGCTGATTTTCAGCCAAGACTGCTTCAATTCGGTTTAAAAGAGAATTCTGCTGCTGTACAATTCCTACTATTTCCCGATCAGACATCCAATTAGCTACAATTGCGGAAATTACAACCCTATAATGCCCAGATGGAATTTAAAAGTAACATTCTTTTAAGAGATGAAAAAAGCCCTGCTAAAAAACAGGACTTAAAAGTTTGATCAATAATCAAAATCAATTATTTTAACGAACAGTATCAGCTAATTGATCTACGCGGATTGGCTTGATAAAGTACATTTTGATGAGCTGCGCACCATTGGAAACATAGTGTGGAAGCTTACGTAAAAGCTTGATAGGTGCGGGAGAATTTGAACTTGCAATCTTAGTTAATTTCTCGTTGTTGACTATACACTTTTCTAAACGGCTATAGAAATCAGGATGTTCTACATTTAAAACGACGGGAAATACTCTACCTGCGGTTTCGTTAGTCTTTTCAATGACGTGCTTATCATATTCTCTAGCATCCAAGCCCAAAGATTCATAAAAACCAGAGCGTTGAACGTCATTGAGATACATAGTCGCAAACACTGACAGCAAGAAGAAACGACTCCATAGTCTTGCTTTCCAATCATTAAGAAACTGAGGCTGAGACTTCATAATTGCATCGAAAAAGTCACCGTGGCGGTTTTCATCCTGACACCAATTTTCAAAGAAGCTGAAGATAGGATAAATTTCGTTTTCAGGATGCTGCTGTAGATGGCGGAAAATTGTAATATAACGCCAGTAACCAATCTTCTCAGAAAGATAGGTTGCATAGAAAATAAACTTAGGCTTAAAGAAAGTATATTTACGGCTTTTGGTTAGAAATCCTAAGTCAAGAGAAAGATTAAAGTCAGATAAGGCTTTATTTAAAAAACCTGCATGACGAGCTTCATCTCGCGACATGAGAGTAAAGATTTCTGCCAATATAGGGCTTTTTCCTTTTAAACGTCTACCTAATTCTTTATAGAGTAGAAAGCCAGAAAATTCAGCCGTACAGGAACGTTCGAGAAATTCAATAAAGAGCTTGCGAGTTTCGCCGCTAATGCTATCCCAAGACTTTTGGAACTGCTCATCTCTAACAAAATGATGGCGGTTATAGTCAATGCGGAACTCTTCTAAAATTGCTTTTAATTCATCTTCATTAACCGAGATGTCCATCTTAGCCATCTCGTCAAAATCGGTTGTATAAAAGCGAGGAGTGAGAATAGTTTCCTCCGCAGGAGATTTTACTCCAGGGCGCACTTCCTCAAACTGTGGTTTTTTAAGGCTATCTACCATTATTTTAAATACTTAACTTCTTTTTCTATTGAACAAACTGACTCTGTACAGTTGCCATCATTTAGGTGCTTATAGATTAACATTCTCTAATAGTTACGTTATTCTGTGGCAGTTTGTTAACGAATATTAATCAGTTATTTGAAAGCTATTAGCCATTAGCTTTTATTTTTGTCAAAATTAAATATGGTTTACCCAGAGCGATCGCCATAACCCGCTTATTTCTTGAGATTTTCTGCGCCTTCAATAACCCTAGCTGTGCCAATGCGATCGCCTTGCTTAATTTTATCAACCACATCCATTCCTTCGACAACCTTACCAAATACGGCATAGTCGCCATCGAGAGAAGGTAAGTCTTCTAAGGCGATATAAAACTGTGAAGAAGCAGAATCAGGCATAGCCGAGCGAGCCATCGCAACTGCACCGCGATCGTGCTTGAGAACTACATCAGAACCAGAAAGTTTAGCTTTACTATAGGTAGGCTGGTCGTCGCCTTTTAGCTTAATTTCCAGAGGAATAAGGCGTTCTGAACCTGTGGCTGGATCTGTATAACCCGCTGTACCTAATTGCCCAGCAAATTTTGGGTCTTTTCCTTGAGGATCTCCACCTTGAGCTACAAAGCCAGGAATAACGCGGTGAAACACCAATCCATCATAAACTCCTTGAGATACCAAATCAACGAAGTTTTCTGCAGTTTTAGGAGCTTCTATACTATTGATTTCGATGATTATGGGCAAACCATTAACCTCTAATTGGACTTTCGCCATCCCCTTAAGTTGGGACAAATCACTACTTATCTGTTTATTGTTATTTTTTTCTTCATCAAATATCTGTTCTGGTGTCAATGATAGTTGCTCGACCACAGTTGAGTATATTTGGCGATCGCCTTTAAATATAGTTTCTTCATAAAAACCATCTACCAAAGACAGTATTGTAATCTTGGAATTTTGAGGATCGACAATCCAATATTCTAAAATTCCCCTAGCAGCATATTCAGATCGCTTATACCGATAGTCTCGATCTTCGTTTACTTTGCCAGGCGATACAACTTCTACAACTAAAGCGGGAGATGGCATATCAGAAGTAATAGTAGCTCGTCTACCACCAATTGCTGCTAATAATTCCTCAGTCAAAATCATTAAGTCGGGAATCCTAACTCTGGTACGATTGCCTGTGACTACGATTTCCGTATCTTTATGACGAATCAGTCGAAGAGGAATTAGCTTGATAAACTCTGAGAGTAAATAGAGAGCAATTAAATTGTTGCGATCGCTTTTTGGAGGCATTATTATCAGTTTTCCGTCTACCAGTTCATAGCGATTATCGCTACCATCGTCATAGGTAAGATATTCTTCCAGAGTTAATTAAGTGGTAGTAGTTATCATTGCTTTTGACTAACAAATTTTATCGAGACATAACACTATTGTACGATTTGTTTGATTACTGATTATACTGATTAGTTATCGGCTCAAGGTTAAAGCTGCGTTTTGCCCACCGAAGCCAAAACTAAAGCACATTGCCTGATTTATCTGAGCTTTTCGTGGTTGAGTAACCAGATCGAGATCGAATTCGGTATTGCTCAAACCAATACACAGAGGTAAGCAATCATTTTGTAACGCCATGAAAGTTAAAGCAGTACTAATTACTCCTGATGCGCCTAAAGTATGTCCTGTTGCACCTTTAGTAGAGCTTACGGCAACTTTTTGAGGAAAGATGTGTTGAATTAGTTGAGCTTCATGGCGATCGTTTAAAGTCGTACTAGTACCGTGAGCATGAATATAGTCGATCGCCTGAACTTCTAAATTACTTCGCTCTAAAGCTTGTTTTATCGCTCTGGCTGCACTACCATTTGTCAACTTGGGTGCGCTGATATGGTGGGCATCACAGGTTAATCCAAAGCCTAATATTTTGCCGTAAATTTTTGCCTGGCGGCGAGTTGCTAGCTCTTCTGTTTCTAAAACAAACATTGCTCCTCCTTCTCCTAAAACCAGTCCTTCTCGCTTTAAGTCAAAAGGATAACAGCCTGTAGTTGCTAATGCTCCCATTCGCTCAAAAGCAGCCAGAGTCAGTGGCGTAATTGGAGCTTCGACTGCACCAGCAATTACTCTTTCACATCGACCAGTTTTAATTAATTCATAAGCTTTAGCTAATGCCCAAATTCCCGTAGCGCAAGCAGCCGTTGGGGCTAAAACTGGAGCAGTAGTTTGGAGATAATTGCCTGTAATCAGGGCAGGTTGATGAGGTAAAGTTTGTAACCAGTCAAATTGTAAATTATGAGATTGATGATTATGTGTCTGACTAACTAGGTTTTCCCAAGTTGCCTGACAACCACGGCTTGAACCAATCACCACGCCAGTCTGAGTCAGGGGAACTTGTAACTTTGCATCCTGTAACGCATCATTGAGAACCTTTTGGGTTAAATCGCCAAGTAAAATTGGCTGGGAATCAATCATTCCTAAAGGATAAGCAGGAAGCTGAGGAAAAAGCTGACGCAACTTAATTCCTGACTTGTCTTGTAAAATACTTGACCAGGTTGTTTGGAGTGAACCGAGACAAGAAATTAATCCTATCCCTGTGACAACAACGTTATGTCTAATATTTTGCATCTATTGCTCTGCATATTCCACTCCATAAATTCGAGGCTTGATTTTTTCAAAACTTTCTTCTAGTAATTCAATTTGTAAAGACATTAAAATACAATAGATTTGGTTTTTTTAGCATCTTAATAATAGCCTCGAAGTTTGTAAACAGCAATAAATCTTTATAACAAAATAAATCTCTTGCGAATGATAATTACACAAGAGATTTAGATAAATTAAAGATTTTAAACCGACTTTGAACAAGTCTATTTCTTGAGATTTTCCAAGCCTTCAATTACTTCAGCAGAAGTAATGCGATCGCCTTGTTTGATCTTGTCAACCACATCCATTCCTTCGACAACCTTGCCAAATACCGCATAGTCGCCATCGAGGGAAGGTAAATCTTCTAAGGCAATATAAAACTGTGAAGAAGCAGAATCAGGCATAGCTGAACGAGCCATCGCAACTGCACCGCGATCGTGCTTGAGAACGACATCAGAACCAGAAAGTTTAGCTTTACCATAGGTAGGCTTGTCGTCGCCTTTTAGCTTAATCTCAAGAGGAACAAGACGCTCTGAACCTGTAGCTGGATCTGTATAACCGCCTGTACCTAATTGCCCAGCAAAATTAGGATCTTTTCCTTGAGGATCTCCACCTTGAGCTACAAATCCAGGAACAACACGGTGAAATGCTAACCCGTCGTAAACTCCTTGAGAGACTAAATCAACAAAATTTCCTGCCGTTGTTGGAGCTTCTTTACCGTTTATTTCCATGATTATTGGTGAACCATTAACCTGAAATTCAACTTTCGCCATCCCCTCTAGTTGGGGCAAATTATTACTCATTTCTTTATTACTATTTTTGTCTTTGGCGATCGCCGTTTGTGCTTGATTATTTGTCAGATTATCAGATGATGAGGTTGATTGGGAAATATCTGTCGCTGATGTAGCGCAGCCTCCTAAGATCAGGCTACCAAATATTAATAACAAAGATACTTTAATTGCCCACCCATTTTGTTTTTTAATCATATCTTTAAACTTCAATTGTTTATCACTCATTGACATTGACCAACGGTCACAGATTGCTCCGTCCGTTTAGGAGTAATCTGTGACTTTTTTAGCTTAATTTTTGGCGGAGTGGTTTTATTTCGATTTTCTGCTAATATTTTTTTACCTTACAGTCCTTCTAGGGGAACTTCTAAAAATCTTGCCAATTCCGCACCCTGATTTTCTAATGTAGAGAGCGCAATAGGTTCGCCAACCCGAGTCAAAGGAACATCTCTTCTTTTTTTAGAACGCAAATATAAAGCGCGTTTAGGGCTTAAACCTTCTCTAATTTCGGCTCGGATGGATTGAACCTCAGCAATAGGTATTTCTACTTCCACTTGACGATTTTTGCCTGGATATCCCCAACGGGAAATTGTTATTTTTTCTGTTTCTTTACTAAATTCGTTGTAGCCTCCACCTACATTCCACAATAGGAGTAGCCACAGGTAGCTAGCCAAAAGCAAACCAGCAACGCCATAAAACGTAAGAGCAATTCCTTGAGGAATAAACTGTAATTCACTAGTATCAGAGACGATTAGCAAATTTGTTTTGAGATAACTAGATAATCCTGCTAACAGAAATCCGACTCCACCCATAGATACTATACTTGCCCATAAGAAGTTGCTAAACCTGCGAGAGCCTAAAATGTCTTGTCTAAGTGTTTGTTGTTTGGTTTTATTAGTGGTCATTATTAATCGTTATGGTTTGATTAGTATGTTGAAGCTTAATAAATAAAATCTGAGCCATGACCTTTAAAGGAAGGAATAAAAGCAAAATCAAAGTTTGGAATTTTAATTTTGCTCAGGGATTATGTGTCATTTTGTAAAATTTTTGCTAATAATTATTCAAAGGCTATTACTAGTCTAAGACCATTGAGTTTTAAAATTGAACAATTGTCTTCAATTACCTGTACACAGTGATTTTATGCTATTTTAATTACGTTACCCTAATGTAATTTTAAAGGCATTTTTGTAATAACATCTTAAAGATTATCTCCTCTCGAAACAGGAGATGTTAGCTGATAATCTGCTAAAGTTTTATAAAACTTGGCACTTCTCAACATTTTGTTAAGCTAGTGTCAAAGACATGATACAAAAGTACATTTTGACGAGCGACCCTCTAAAGGGTTCAACAGTTTGCTCAACGGGGGAAACCCCTCGGCGCGTTTTGGGACAGAATCTTCTGACCCAAAAGCCGCCGAACGCAACGCAACTGTCTCACCGCGTCGCCGTTAAGCGCAAGACAAAGGCTTAAGCCGCATATACGCGCGAGTTTGATAAATCTTGCAGTTTACTCAATTTAAGCAAGAGGATTAAAAAATATGACAATAGCAGTAGGACGCGCGCCGTCACAACAGGGCATCTTTGATGCAGTTGATGACTGGTTAAAACGCGATCGCTTTGTATTCGTAGGCTGGTCGGGAATTCTTCTATTCCCCTGTGCCTACATGGCAATTGGTG
>JBBSPC010000174.1:0-9043 GCA_038259125.1 Chroococcales cyanobacterium
CTGAACTCGAAAACAGCAATCAGCAGCTACAAGAAGAAGTCAATCGTCGACAACAGGCTCAGGATAGACTATTGAAGATGGCTCTTAATGATCCGATCACTGGCTTTGGTAATCGCAATTCTTTTGTTAGTCGTCTCAAGCAGGCATTAAGAGTTACGGGACAGCAGCCTAATTACTATTTTGCCGTAATCTTATTAGAATGCGATCGCTTTAAGACCATTAAGCGCACTATCAGTAATGTTGAAACCAATCAACTATTAATGGCGATCGCTCATGAACTAGACTCTTGTTTACCCGATTCGGCGTTGCTTAGTCGCTTGGAAGGGGATGAGTTTGCCATCTTCTTAGATAATATCCGCAATGTGAATGAGGCGATCGCTGTAGTCGAGAAAATTAAACAAAAGCTGACTACTCCGTTTGCGAGCAAACAAAGAAAAATTTTAATCAATGCCAACATGGGTATAGTGATTGGCAGCCAAGATTATCAAGATATAGATCGTTTATTTAACGATGCTGATATTGCCATGCAGCAGGCAAAAGACTTAGAAGGCGATCGCTATCAGGTATTCAAGCCAGAAATGTATATCCAGCTTCAAGAAGATAGGGAATTGGCAAATCATGAAATGAGCTTGAAACAGGCAATTCAACGCCAAGAATTTGTCAATTATTATCTACCCATAATATCTTTAGCAACCCAGCAAATTGTTGAATTAGAAGCGTTGATTCGTTGGCATCACCCCCAACAAGGAGTTATTCTGCCCCAAGATTTTATTGCTACAGCCGAAGATATGGGATTGATGAATGCGATCGGTAACTTAGTTTTAAAACAGGCTTGTCAACATATTAAACATTGGCAACATAATAATAAAAGTCAAAACAACCTGGGAATTTGTATCAACCTATCGGCTAAACAGCTTTTTCATCCTAGTTTGGTTGATAAGGTTGATATGATTTTGCGTAAAACCGAAATTCAGGGACAACATATTAAGTTTGATATCGCCGAAACGGTTTTACTGGAACAGCCTCAGAATAGTTTGAGTATTTTGCAGAAGTTAAAAAAACGTCGAGTAAAACTTTGTTTAGACAATTTTGGTTCGGGTTATTCGTCTTTAACCTGCCTCCATCGTTTTCCTTTTGATGAATTGTCGATAGATCGTTCTTTAATTGCTCACATTGGTCAAGCATCTCCTAATTTAGAACAGGAAAAATCGACTACGCTACTGTTAAAGCAAATTACTGCGATCGCTCATCAAATGAATATGGTAGTTACAGCCACAGGCATCGAAAATAATTTTCAACTAAATCTACTCAAAAACTTAGGCTGCGATCAAGGACAAGGATATCTAATTTCTAAACTTTTAGATAAAGATGCGGTAGATAAGTATCTATTGATGAATAGTAATAAGCAATTAACTAACTAACCTGAGTTCAGGATCAGAAAAAATAGCCATTGATTAAATCAATCTCAAACATCTGCGTAACTGGTTCGCCCACTGCTGTTATTGTCCCTCATGAACCTGAAAACCGCTGTATATATTGACTCTCTAATAAAAATGCTCCTTGGGTAAAACGAATGCCCCAATAGCCTCCAGGACGACGATCCATAATTGTTCCTTGTTCGCCTACTGTCAGGAGATTAGAAGGGCGTAACATAGGCATAGGCTCTGCGGTTTTAATATAGGCAGGAAGAGATATGATTTTAACGCGATCGCCTACCTTAAATTTCTGCTGTTCATTACTCATTAATCATCAATTTATTATTTTTCTGCGGAGTTTACGTCAGTTGCTTTAGAAGCCTTTACTTTAGTCAAAATCTTGTCTTTTAGCTTTTCTAATTCTTGTCTTAAAATTTCTTTCGCCGTTTTGACATCACCGACGCTTCTTGTTACCTGACTAAGATCTGCCCATTGCTTTAACATTTTACAGTTACGAGCATTAATTATCGAACTGACAATATGCTGACATTGTTGAGATTCATCCAGGGCATAGAACAAAATACGATATTTACCCTGTTCTGCTAGGGCGCGGCTAATCTGTTGTCCTTTATGAGATTTAAGGTCTAAATAACAGGAAAGCCATTTAGCCCCATGTTCTAGGTTATATAAAACAGTAATCCAAAGCAACATTGGATGGGGATGATTTAGGTAGAGGAATTGATTGTAGCGCGTGCTGGATATTCTATTTTGGATACCTTCAGGCTCTAGCATGACACAAAGAACAGGAGCTTCTCCTAAAGGGGTAGAAATTAATTGCGGAAAAGCAATTTTTTGGAGTGGTTTGTTTTTTGGCCAGGGAGTTTGTAAACAAATCTCTGTCACTGAAGATTCTGTATTGACGGTTTGGTCTTTGGCAAATGTTGCTTTTTCAGTCTTCTGGTCAGTATTGTAAGCTTTAATTTCTGCCTGATGTTCCTGAGCAATATTTTCCTGATTAGGGTTTGTCGGTTTAAACTTAGACTGTTGCTCAATTGTGTCCAAAACATTAATAATCTCGCCGACGTTTTTCGGTCTATCTTCTCTATTTTTGGCTAAACAGCGAAATACCAAATTTTGTAATTCTGGAGGTAAGCCAAGTTTGCCACTAAATGCCTCTGGTTTAAAGTTGTGGTGAGCTTGATACCAGCCTCCAAAGGAAGAGTTTTGAGGCAATAAGGGCATATCCATAGTCAGCATCTCGTACATCATGATGCCTAGACTATAAATATCAGAACGATGATCTAATTCTTTGCCTTCCATTTGTTCGGGAGAGCAATATGCCAAAGTCCCCATAAATGATTGAGTTTGATTAGCATTGGCTTGAATTAGTTTAGCTATACCAAAATCCAGTATTTTTGCTACTTCTCCTAGAGTGGGGTCTTGCAGCACGATAATATTGCTAGGCTTAATATCTCGATGAATAATGTGGCTTAGTTCACCATTGACATAAATACCTCGATGAGCCGAATCTAAACCAAAACAGACGTGGCGAGTTAAAGTTAAAAATCGGCTCAAGGATAAAGGTTGGTGGCAGATTATTTCATTGATGCTTTCTCCCGAAAGAAACTCCATCACATAGAAAGGAATATTGCTTTCGTCTACTCCATAATCTCTTACTCGGACAACATGAATACTTTTTTCGCCTAACAAAGCCGAAATTGTTGCCTCACGCTCAAAACGCTCACGCATATTATCGTTAAGTAGAGCCTGTGCCAAGAATTTTATCGCTACTATTACACCGCCCAATATAGTATCTTTGGCTCGATAAACCCTGCCCATAGCACCTTCGCCAACTAAATCACATAGTTGATAGCGGTTGGCAAGTAAACGACCAGTGTTAGAATCTTTATTCATATCTTCATATATTGGAAGCTGGTTTGGCTTTTATTTTGGTCTCAACTTATAGATATCTTTAACGTTTGAGGGTGACTTCGATTGTGCTTAAAAGACTGTGACCTTCTAGAATATTGCTAGTCAGGTAGTAGGTATTTTGGTCTATACAGTAAAAAGTATCCAGTCCTTTTTTATTGGTGGTAGTTCCTAAAAACCAGTAATACTGAATAATAGACTGTAATCCAAGTCGCCCCTCTCCCTCAATGTTCCCTAAAAGGCTATGTTGAGCAACATAAGTATAAGATTTCTCTTCGTAATTTAAATTTCCCTTACATTGATAAATAATTTTGGTTTCCGCTTCGTCATCACAAGCTAAACTGGTAGTCATTTTGAACCAGTTTGCTTGTTTCCAGGCAATTTGAATATCTCCTTCTAAGGTAATTGGTGCTAAATTGGGCTTAAGCCAATGACCCTTTACATTCCAATAGCCTGCATCTACTAGAAAACTATGAGCCACAACTCGATCCTCATGATTTGTGTATTGTTAAAAAATCTAAATTAAATTTTTGGCGTTGCTGAATCGGGATATGAAACTAAATTAATTACTTTTGTAGTTTACTAGCTCGGATTTAATAAAAAGCTAAGAGCTAAGAGCTAAAAGCTACGAGCCTTAATACTTTGTATGTCATACCTGTCTTGAACGAGTCGCTCTTTGATGGAAACCAACAAGACCGCGCTCGTTCGCTAAATCAGCAACGCCTAATTTTTTAGGGACAACAAATATCTCCTAATAAAGTAGGTTTATCTGCCCCCGTTACTTGAGGTAAATTACCAGAAAGAGAATTAATTCTCCAGTATGCCAATACTGCAAAAGCGATCGCTTCTTTAAAATTGCCGTTAAGATCTACCTCATCTGTTGTGCCAATATGTGCCGATATTAACTCAGCTTGTAAGCGATGTCTCATATATGAATTTCTACTGCCTCCGCCACAAAGCAAAACTTCGTCGGGTATTTGGGGTAAAAACTGTCTATAGCTATGGACAATCGAAGCTACAGTAAGCTCTGTTAGGGTAGCAAGGCGATCGCCATTGTTAAGCTGCTTTTGCTCCATATCTTGCCAGCAGCGATCGAGATAATCTTTACCAAATGATTCTCTGCCAGTAGATTTGGGGGGCGACTGATGAAAAAAATCATGCTTTAACCATTGTTCTACTAATTGATGATCTGGAGTTCCTTGAGCCGCCCATTGACCATCGCGATCGTAAGTTTGCTTGCCATTAGTTAAGCGAGTAACAGCTAAGTCTAAAAGAGCATTACCCGGTCCTGTATCCCAACCGCAAACTTGTTTTTCCCAGTCTTGTGTTTTATTAGTAGGTAAATATGCCACATTGCCAATACCGCCTATATTTTGAATTGCTCTAGTTTTGCTGGGATGGGATAGCAAACAAGCGTCTATTTTAGGTACTAAAGGCGCGCCTTCTCCCCCTAGAGCAATATCTGCTGCTCGAAAGTTACTAACAGTCTTGATGCCTGTAATGCGAGCAATTAAATCTCCCCGCCCAAGCTGGAGGCTATAGCCTAAGTTTTGATCTGTTTTTTTCTTTGATGGTGGTCGATGATATACCGTTTGACCATGAGAACCAATTAGTTCAGCAATTGAATGCTGAGATTGAATTTTTTGTGCTGCTTCGGCAAACTGAATTGCCACTGCATCATCTAAAGCAGCCAGTTCAGCCATCGAAACTGCTTGACCGCCAGACACTGCTAATATTTTTGCTCTTAATTCTTCAGGATAAACAAACGTTGACCCTGCTAATAACTCTATTTTTAAATTCTTTTCTCTACCGCTAACTTCTACCAAAGCAGCATCAATACCATCGACAGAAGTGCCACTCATTAAGCCGATAACATTCATGATTTTCAACTGTTAATTGTAATGTGACACTTTAACAGTTTCTTGTAGTCTTGAAAAGACTATTCATATTGTGTGTTTGATTCCCCTATCAGTTATTGAGCCAATTGAAGCATAATTAAATCATCGATCATTTAAAAGCCAACTGACAAAATTATTTAAGCTATTTAATCTGAGAACAATGGTTACATCTACTAACAAGTTAACTATTCAAGAGTTTTTTGAACTTCCCGAAGGCGATCGCCCTTACGAACTTATAGATGGTCAAGCTATTCCTAAAATGTCTCCTAAATTTTTTCATTCTCGACTACAAAAAACCTTGCTCCTTATTTTAGATAGCTGGGCTAAAAATAGAGGCAGAGTCGAGCCTGAATGGGCAATTAAACTAAAACGAAATGGAACTGATTGGATTCCAGTTCCCGATCTAAGTTACACTTCTTACAATCGTTTGAGTACAGATTGGATACTAGATGAAGCTTGTCCTGTGGCACCAGAATTGGTAATTGAAATCATTTCTCCAGGACAGACATTTGGTAATCTAGCAGAAAAGGCTACAGATTATTTGCAAGCAGGAATAGACAGAGTTTGGATAATTGATACTAAAGCCCAGAGTATTACTATCTTTTATCCAGATACTTTGCCCAAAACTATTAGAGGAACTTCAGTAATAACTGATGACCTGTTGCCAGAATTAAACCTAACTCCTCAGCAGATTTTTCAACAAGCAGGTTTAGTTTAATTTCAAGATGATCGAAAAAGCGATCGCCTTGACAGAAAAGCGATCGCTCTATTTTAAATATCTCAATTTTCAACGAGACTGAGAAAACAACATTTTAGTTTCTGATGCTCCTGCTTGCCTTAGTTTTCTAGTCATCTGTAAGCCAACTAAAGAGATGACAAACCATTGTAGCGAGATAGCTAATATTGCTGTCGAAAAGGTAGCATATTCAGCAGCAACAGTAGGTATAAAGCTAAATAACCAAGCTTGAGGCGAAGTCTCAGGAGCAATCTCAGCAACACCCAAACAAAGAGGCGGTACAACAATCATTGAGAACACTGTAATTGCCGACCAAACTGCGCGTTTGTGAGTTTTAGCAGTCAGGATTAACTGAGCCACTACGGCACAAAGTAAAATGCAGCCAGCATTCAGTATAAAACCCAAAAATATTTGCTGTTTATCTTCCCCTAACATCAAAAATATGGAAGGAGTAATATAAGCGATCGCAATAGCTAGATTAATTGCCACCGCAATTGTTGAAGGACTATTTTCGCCAAAAATCAATTCTTTCCAGAGGACATTGCCATTTTGACTCTTTTGATGACGATATCGCGCCCAATCATATAATGCTTGGCGATGGGGACTTAACAGAGCAATTAATGCTAGTCCCCAAATAAATAAACAGCATTGTAAAATTACAAAATTGCTAGTTAATAAACCATTATTATCTTGTTGAAGAGTAAAGCCAAGAGCGATCGCCATCAACCAGCCAGTTAACCAATAACTTTGGGTTTTGCTAACTAGGGTATTTTCTGGATTATAAAAGCGACGTTTTAAAACTGACCAACACCAATAAGACCAAAGACTTAAGTTACATAATATTAAGCCAATGCCGATACTTGCTTTTGTGCATAATGCTTGTCCATAGAACAATAATTCACCCAAGTTTTCTGCTGATAAAAAATCAATCTTGGTTTGAGATATGGAAGTAGCATCAATCAAATACGATAGCACCATAGCTGGATTGAATAAAAATAACCAATCAAACATGGCTTGGGACAAACTACCATTGTGAACCAAAAGCATAGTGGTAGTTGACACAAGAAAGCCAACTGTTCCACTGGCTAACCAAGGTTTAAAGCCTGACAAGCCAAAATTCATTAAACTCCAGAGTAAAGCCAAGCTGTAGCAAAAGGCACAGCTAGCAACTATTACTGCATCAAAGCCAATAATAAGCGTAAGCGGAATACGCGCTCCCAAACCAGCTATCAAATGCAGGGGAACAAATAAGAAAATTACTGTGTAAAGCAATATTGGCACTCCCAAAATTTTCCCTAGCAAAATACTGCCAGAAGATTGAGGAGTTAGACGAATAAAGTTAAGAGTGCCTCTGCTTTCTTCTTTGACCGTATCGGCAATCAGCATATAAGTACCGACTATTAGTAGGGCAAAGATGCTAATAATGCTTAAAATCATAAACAAATCGAGCCATAATAGCTGCCAATTGATCATCCAATTGTCCATCATGTCTTTGGTATACAGTAGGTCATTAGTGCCATATCCGAAGGCATAACGTCCTGTTTGATATTCTAATAATCCTTTTGGGTCTGCTTCTGGTAATTCACTTAAAAGAGAAATGACAATCACAAATTGAGTGATAATGGAGATGGCAGCAGCAACAACTACATTTCTTGTTTTTAACTTGCCTTTAAGCTCTCGAAATAGTTGGGGATTCCAATCTAAGAATTTTTCCCATAATGAATTATGGTCGTGCCACACCTGCATATTTTGTTTCATGATTATGACTGATAAAACTTAGGTAGTAAATTGTTACCATCGCCGATTTTGTACTTTAAGAAGCTTGTTGATGTCCTAATTTTAAAAATATAGTTTCGAGATCTTCTTGGGTACAGTGAAATTCTGTTAAGGGAATATCAGCGAGAATAAGCGATCGCAACAGTTGAGCGCAGTCAGACTCTTCTCCTGTAAAATTAACCCGAAGACGATTGCTTTGGGGTATCATCTCCCATGTTTCTACCAAAGAGTTTTGGCTGAGTTGTTGTTGCAATATCTCTATCTTACCTAAAGTACTAATAATTATTTGTTGACGAGATAACCGTTGATATAGTTCTTTTAAAGAAGTACTTTCTACCAAAAAGCCCAACTCCATTATGCCTACTGAAGTACAGAGTTCGGCAAGATCGCTTAAGACATGAGAAGAAATTAGAATTGTCATTCCTGCTTCTTGTAAAATTTTGATAATTTGCCTGAATTGCTGTCTGGCTAGAGGATCTAATCCTGATACGGGTTCATCTAACAGTAACAATATAGGTTCATGAATAATAGTCCGAGCTAAACTAAGGCGTTGCTTCATGCCTCGCGAGAGGTTAGAGATAATACTTTTGCGTTTATTTTCTAGCTGAACTAGTTCTAATACTTCTACTAGGCGACGACGGCGAAAAGGTTGTTTAAGATTATACAAACGAGCAAAGTAATCTAGATAATCCCAGACAGTTAGATCGTCATAAAGCGGAAAATCATCTGGGAGATATCCTAAGCGTTTTTTTAAGACAGAATTAGAGTTATCCCGTAATAAGCGATCGCCATTGAGATAGATTTCTCCTTTTGTTGGTTCTTCTGCTGCTGCTAACATTCTAATTAAGGTCGTTTTGCCCGCACCATTAGGACCAATCAAACCGTAAACTTCGCCACTTTTGATCCGTAAATCAAGATCATTGACGGCAATATGTCCCTCAAAACGTTTAGTTAAGCCGTAAGTGGCGATCGCCAAATCTTCGCTCATAAGCAATAATTAATCTAGAATCTCTAACTCTATACCCTTGCATCACTAAATAAATTATATGTAAAGTCAATGGTTCGGACAAAATTTAATAGGTAACGAAAAATCAGTATTTTAGGCTTACTCTCGACTGAAATAATCAACGATAAATTGGGCTTTCCGAGGGGTGCGCTCAAAAACAGTTGGTAATTGTCCAGGGCGATCGCTAATTGGCACTCGGGCTTTTGAGGAAATAGAAATTTAAAGCAAAAATCAACAGAATTAAAGAAGCTAAAAAAAGGCAGTGTTTAAAGAGATGAACCAA